>DASXJM010000220.1:0-16671 GCA_036497405.1 Streptosporangiaceae bacterium
CACCGCGAACACCACCAGGTCCGCGCCGTCCAGGGCCTCGGCCGGGTCGGCCACCGCCCGCAGCGCGGGCGTCAGCGCGATGCCCGGCAGGTAGGCCGGGTTCTCCTGCTGCTCGTTGATGGCCCGGGCCAGTTCGGGCCGGCGGCTGCAGAGCACGGCCGGTGTCCCGGCGTCGCACAGCACCTGGCCGAAGACCGTGCCCCACGACCCGGCCCCCATGATGGCCGCCTTCACGTCGGGCGCGTCTCCGTCTCCGGGCCCGTCCCAGCCGGCTCGGTCGCCTCGGTCGCTTCGGTCGCCTCAGTCGTCTCGGTCGGCTCAATCGCCTCGGCCGGTTCGGCCACCTCGGCCGGTTCGGCCACCTCGGCCGGTTCGGCCGGCTTGACGGCGGACTTGCGGGCCGCGTCCAGGTCGAACGGCTCGGCCGGCGGGGTCCCCGGGCGCAGCCCGGTCAGCAGGCTGGTCACGTCGGCCATGATCGCCGCCGTGGCCGTCCGCAGCGTGGTCGCGGTTAGCGGCTTGCCCTCGAACGCGGACAGGTCAACCGCCGGCCCGGCCACCAGCCGGGCCCGCTTGCGCGGCCACAGCCGCGGCTTGGTCGTGCCGTAGGGCAGCACCTCGTGGGCGCCCCACTGCGCGATCGGGATGACCGGCACCCCGGTCTTCAGGGCCAGCCGGGCCGCACCGGTCTTGCCCACCATCGGCCACAAGTCCGGGTCGCGCGAAGCGGTGCCTTCCGGATAAACGATCACGCACTGGCCGTCCCGCAGCGCGTCCTCGGCCTGCTTGAGCACCAGCGCGGCGTCGTTGCGGTTACGGTAAACGGGGAGCTCACCGAGCTTGCGCAGGAATGGGCCGATGACTTTGACGTTGAAGACGGAAGACTTGATCAGGAACACGGGGAAGCGGCCCCCGTCGTAACTGAACACCGCGACCGCGGCCCAGTCGGCGTAGGACAGGTGGTTGGGAGCCAGGATCACGCCGCCGGTCCGGGGAAGGTTCTCGCGGCCGCGCTGTTCATGCTTCATGAGGCCGGCCAGCAGTACGCGCAGCCCCAGCCCGGTGATGACCCGCAGGCCGGGTGAGTAGCTTCGCTCCGATTTGGTCATGGCGCGAGGCTTCCGATCTTCATCAGGTCAGTCTCCTGGTTGAGGTGGTTCGATGTCGAGGCAGGATCACTCGTATGTCTGATGATGCCCGGTTCCCGTGGGCGGTGGTGGTCCCCGTCAAGGTACTTGCCCGGGCCAAGTCACGAATCGCCCCCCTGGCCGGTTCGCGCCGGGCCGAACTGGCCCTGGCCATGGTGGCGGACACGATCAGCGCGGTGGTCGCGTCGCCGGTGGGCAAGCAGGTGATCGCGGTGACCGACGACCCGGTCGCCGCCCGCGAACTGGCCGGGCTCGGGGCCACGGTGGTGCCGGACGAGCCGCAGGCCGGGCTGAACGAAGCCCTGGTGTTCGGGGCCGCCTGCGTGGCCCGCCAATGGCCGGGGTCGGGCGTGGCCGCCCTGTCCGGGGACCTCCCGGCGCTGCGGCCCGACGAGATCTCGGCCGCGCTGCGGGCCGCCGCGTCCTGGCCGGAAGCGTTTGTGCCGGACCTTCAGGGGTCGGGCACCACGTTGTACGCGGCCAGCCCGGGGGCCGGGTTCCGGCCGGCGTTCGGCCCGGACTCGCGCTTCCGGCACGTGGCCCAGGGCGCGGCCGAACTGCTGCTGCCGGGGATCACGGGGTTGCGCCGGGACGTGGACACGGCCCAGGACCTGCGCGACGCCGCCCGGCTGGGCCTGGGCATCCGCACCTCGGCGGTCGCCGCCGACCTCCTCCGCGCGGCCGGCTAAGGCCTCACGCGGGGCTTGACGCGGGGCTGGTCGCGACGGCCAGGACCCGGCGCAGCAGGCCGTCCCACTCCAGGGACTTGACTCCTTCGTCGTGCAACGATCGCAGCGCGGGGTCGTCGCCCGGATCGAGGGTGACGGCCTCTTCCCACAGCGCGTGCTCGGCCGCCAGCCAGGCCGGACGGTCGCGCACCTCGACCTCGGTGAAGCCCGCCTGCCGGAGGCCGCCGGCCAGGTCGGCCCGGCGGATCCGGACCCCGACCCGCTCGTCGGCCCGGTCCACCGCCTCCCAGCAGGTCAGAACGACCCGGCCGCCGGGCTTGAGGACCCGGCGGATCTCGTCGTAGGCCACCGACGGCTCGTCCGGGAACTGGATGGCGTCGGTGCACAGCACGGCCTCGGCGCTGGCCGTGGGCCGCCCGGTCGCGGTCAGCTCGCCGACGGCGAAGGTCGCGTCGGGCACGCCCATCCGGGCCGCCTGCTCCCGCGCCTCGGCCACCGCCTCGGCCGAGAAGTCCACGCCGATCAGGGCCGCCCCGGTCTCCCGGGCGATCAGCAGGCCGTAGGCGCCCCGGCCGCAGGCCAGGTCGAGCAGCGTGCTCCCGGGCTTGAGCCGGAGCTCATCGGCCAGCTCGGGGATGGCCGTGGCGGTCACCACCCCGGCCTGGGTGCCGGGCGGGAAGCCCATGTGCTTGTTCATGAGGCCGGCCACCGTCGGCGCGGCCGCCTGGTTGGCGTACCAGCCGTCGAAGTACTCAGCCGACCGCGGTTTGGGAGCCATGGGGCTCAGCCTAGGCCGGTGGGGTCAGATGTAGACCACGGGGCAGGTGAGGGTGCGGGTGATGCCCTCGACGGACTGGATGCCGCCCGCGACCAGGCGGCCGAGCTCGTCGACATTGTTGGCTTCGGCGCGGACGATGACGTCGTAGGGGCCGGTCACATCCTCGGCCTGGGTGACCCCGGAGATAGCGGCGATCTGCTTGGCGACATCGGCGGCCTTGCCGACCTCCGTCTGGACCAGGATGTAGGCCTGAACCATGGGGTCCTCCAGGGGCACAAAGTTCGACGGTGAATTAGAACCCGGAGAGGCCACGCTACCTTAGGGCGCAAGATCCCTCACAGGGTGAGATCGACCGAATTCCGCGGGAGGGCAGCATCGGCACCGGAAACCGCGAGGCCGCCGACATGACCAGCGGGGACGTCACACCGAGCCTGGGCGAGCTGGGCGAGTTCGGGTTGATCGGACAGCTGGCCGCGCGGCTGCCGGCCGGCCCGGGGACCGAGGTGGGCATCGGCGATGACGCCGCCGTGCTGGCCGCCCCGGACGGGCGGGTGGTCGCCACCACCGACTTCCTGCTCGAGGGACGGCACTTCCGGCGGGACTGGGCCGGGCCGGGCGACATCGGGCACCGGGCCGCCGTGCGCAGCCTGGCCGACGTGGCCGCCATGGGCGCCGTGCCGACCGCGCTGCTGGTGGCGTTCGCGGCCCCGCCCGAGCTGCCGTCGTCCTGGGCGCTGGACCTGTCGGCGGCCCTGGCCGCCGAGGCCGCCCGGGCCGGGGCGACCGTGGCCGGCGGGGACACGGCCAGCTTCGAGGCCGTGCTGCTGGCCGTGACCGGGCTGGGTGACCTGCAGGGCCTGGCCCCCGTGACCCGGGGCGGGGCCCGGCCCGGCGACGTGCTGGCCGTGGCCGGGCCGCTCGGCCGTTCGGCGGCCGGGCTGGCTCTGCTGGAAGCGGGCCACCGGGAACCGGCCGATCTGGTCCAGGCCCACCTGCGGCCCCGGCCGCCCTACGACGCCGGGCCCGAGGCGGCCCGGCTCGGGGCCACCGCCCTGATGGACGTCAGCGATGGCCTGCTGGCCGACCTCGGCCATATCTCGGACGCCAGCCACGCAACCTTCGATATCGAAAGCGGCGCCTTGGACATCGGGCCGCTCATAGCTGCGGCCGAAGCCCTCGGCGGCGGGGACCCGCTGGACTGGGCGCTGACCGGCGGCGAAGATCATTCGCTGGTGGCCACGTTCCCGCCCGGGACCCCGCTGCCGGAGCGCTGGCGGGTCATCGGCGAGGTCCGGGCCGGTCAGGGCGTCCTCGTCGACGGCCGCCCGCACGAGGGGTCAGCCGGCTGGCGCCACTTCCGCTGACCCTCGGGCCACCACGCACTTGCCGCCGGTCTTAGTGTGGAACCCATGTCCCGGCCGCCGCTCACGCCCACCCCGCCGTGCGTGCTGACCATCGCCGGCTCGGACTCGTGCGGGGGCGCGGGCATCCAGGCCGACCTCAAGACCATGCAGGCCCTCGGCGTGCACGGCATGAGCGTGGTCACCGCGGTCACCGCCCAGAACTCAGTCGGCGTGCAGAACTTCTGGGACCTGGCCCCCGACGCCGTGCGCGAGCAGCTGTACTCGATCCTGACCGACATCCCGGTCCAGGCGGTCAAGACCGGGATGCTGGCCTCCAGCGGCATCGTCAAGGTGGTGGCCGAGGTGGTGGGGGCCATCCCGGCCCCGCTGGTGGTGGACCCGGTGGCGGTGTCCAAGCACGGACACTCGCTGCTCATGGAGGGTGCCGGGGACAGCCTGCGCGACGCCCTGCTCCCGCTGGCCACCGTGGTCACCCCGAACCTGGACGAGGCCGAGCAACTGACCGGGACCAAGGCCATGGACGAGGACAGCATGCTGACCGTGGCCGAGGCCATCAAGGCCCTCGGCCCCAAATACGTGCTGATCAAGGGCGGTCACCTGGCCGGGGACCCGATCGACCTGCTCTGGGACGGCAACCGCGCCTGGCGGTTCGTGGGCGAGCGGATCGCGACCCGGCACACGCACGGGACGGGGTGCACGCTGGCTTCGGCGATCGCGTCCTACCTGGCCCTGGGGGAAGACGTCCCGGCCGCGGTGGGCCAGGCCCGCGAGTACGTGACCGGCGCGATCCGGGCCGGGTTCCCGCTCGGCTCCGGCATCGGCCCGGTCGACCACGCCTGGCAGTCCCGCCGCTGAACCGAGCGGCCCTAGGTCAGATACAAAACCGCGATACCGGCCGTGACGCAGACGGCGGCCACGATCCGCACCCAGCCGAACTTCTCGTGGAAGAACACGCTGCCGATCACCGCCGCCACCACGATGGAAGACTCGCGCAAGGCGGCCACCGTGGCCAGCGCCCCCCGGGTCTGGGCCCACAGCACCAGGCCGTAGGCCAGCACCGACAGCCCGCCGCCGAGCAGGCCGATGGGCCACACCGGCCGCAGCGCGGGCAGCAGCTGGCGGCGGCGGATGGCCAGGGCCACGAACGGCCACGGCGCGGTCTCCAGCACCATCAGCCAGCCGATGTAGCCGAGCACGCTGTGCGACAGCCGGACCCCGATGCCGTCCACCGTGGTGTAGCCGGCGATGGAAAGCCCGGTGGCCAGGGCGGCCAGCACCGCCCGCTTGTCGTAGCCGCCGTTCTTGCGGCCGGACATGACCAGGCTGCCCAGCCCGAGGCAGATCAGGGCGACCCCGGCGAACTGGGCCGGCCCGGGGATCTCGTTGGCGAAGGCCGCGGCCAGGCCCAGCACCACCAGCGGTGACGTGCCGCGGGCCAGAGGATAGGTCTGGCTGAAGTCGCCCAGCCGGTAGGAGGCCATCAGCAGCACCGTGTAGGTGATGTGCAGCAGGACCGAGACGCCCAGGTAGCCCCAGGCCCGGCTGGACGGGGTGGCCCCCAGCAGCAGCAGCGGCACCGCGCAGATCAGGCCGCCCAGGCTGACCAGGGTGAACGAGACCAGCTTGTCCTTGATGCCGTGGGCGATCGAATTCCAGGTCGCGTGGGCCACGGCCGCGCTCAGCGTGGTGGTCAGGATGAAGGGGGACGCGCCGGCGGCAAAGCTCATCGGAAGGCTCCTCGGGGCCACCCCGCCGGGGCGGGGCATGCGAAATAGGAGCCCTCAGGGTTTTTATCCCGTCAGGTGTCGGTGCGGGGGCCGGGACGACGGGCCGCCGCATCGTGGCGCCGCTCGGTCCAGCCGCCGCGACCCTGATTGTGACGAACCGTACTCAGGCGGACCGCGGCCGGAACCCTAGGCGCAACCACATGCTGGCTTCATCCTAGCCAGTGGCCCGGAAAACCACCAAAGGGTTAACAACGCACAAATAACCCGGGCGCCACGACGGCGCCCGGGTCGGGTGGAACGAGACCGTTAGCGGCTGACCTTGCCGGCCTTGATGCACGACGTGCACACGTTCATGCGCTTCGGCGTGCCCTGGCCGACCTTGGCCCGGACGGTCTGGATGTTCGGGTTCCAACGGCGGCGGGTGCGGCGGTGCGAGTGCGAGATGTTGTTGCCGAAGCCCGGCCCCTTGCCGCATACGTCGCAGACGGAAGCCACGGGTCACTCCAAAGTCGATGAGGGTTGATGGCCGCTCACACCAAGGGAGCAGCCGTCAGAGGATATCCAACGAATCGTCAGGACGCGAACTGGGCCGACGGCGCATTTCTGTCCGTGGGCGATTCTATCCTGCCCCTATGACGACCGTGCGTGATCCGCTGGAGCGGGTGCTGGGCGCCAGGACGGCCAAGGTTCTTCACGACGCCTTCGACATGGAGACCGCGGGCGACCTGCTGCGGCACTACCCCCGCCGGTACGCCAGCCGGGGCGAGCTGACCGAGCTGTCCTCGCTGCAGGAGGGCGAGCACGTCACGGTGCTGGCCAAGGTGGCGACGGTCCGCAAGATCCCCATGGGCGGCCGCCGGGGCGACCGGCTGGAGGTCATCGTCACCGACGGCACGGCCCGGCTGACGCTGATGTTCTTCCACAAGGCGGGCTACTGGCAGAAGCTGCTGCGCCAGGAGGGCCTGGGCCTGTTCGCGGGCACGGTGTCGTCGTTCCGGGGCAAGCGGCAGCTGGTCCACCCGGACTGCGAGATGCTGCCCACCGCGGCCACCACCAGCGGGCAGGCCACCGAGTACGCCGCGGGCTACGCCGCCGAGGTGATCCCGGTCTACCCGGCCAGCGCCAAGATCTCCTCCTGGCAGATCGCCCGCTCGGTCCGGACCGTGCTCGACACCCTGGACGTGACCGAGGACCCGCTGCCCGAGCAGCTGCGCGGCCAGCACGAGCTGACCAGCCTGTCCGAGGCCATCCACGGCGTGCACCGGCCGGAGAACGCCGACGACTACCGGAAAGCCCGGCGCCGGCTCAAGTGGGACGAGGCCTTCGTGCTGCAGGCCGCGCTGGCCCAGCGGCGGCACGCGGCGGCGGCGCTCCCGGCCACCCCGCGGCCGCTGCTGTCCGGGGGCCTGGCCGAGGCGTTCGACCGCCGGCTGCCGTTCAGCCTGACCGCGGGCCAGTGCTCGGCCGGGGAGACCATCTCGGCCGACCTGGCCTGCGCGTTCCCCATGCACCGGCTGCTGCAGGGCGAGGTCGGCTCGGGCAAGACCGTGATCGCGGTCCGGGCCATGCTCCAGGTCATCGACGCCGGCGGCCAGGCCGCGCTGCTGGCCCCCACCGAGGTCCTGGCCCAGCAACACCATCGTTCGATCAGCGCCATGCTCGGGCCGCTGGGCCAGGCGGGCCGGCTGGGCGCGGCCGACACCGCCACCCGGGTCGCGCTGCTGACCGGGTCGATGGGCACCGCCGCCCGGCGCGAGGCCCTGACCGACGTGTTCACCGGCGACGCCGGCATCGTCATCGGCACCCATGCCCTGCTGGAGGACAAGGTCCGGTTCAGCGACCTGGGGCTGGTCGTGATCGACGAGCAGCACCGGTTCGGCGTCGAGCAGCGGGACGCGCTGCGCGAGAAGGCGGCCGGCGGCCGTCCGCACGTCCTGGTCATGACGGCCACCCCGATCCCGCGCACGGTGGCCATGACCGTCTACGGCGACCTGGAGACCTCGACCCTGACCGAGCTGCCGTCGGGCCGGTCGCCGATCGCCTCGCACGTGGTGCCCGCGGACAAGCCGCACTTCCTGGACCGGGCCTGGACCCGGATCCGGGAGGAGGTCAGCCAGGGCCGCCAGGCCTACGTGGTCTGCCCCCGGGTCGGCAGCGACGAGGCCGGCTCCGACTCCGATGAGGAGGGCGAGGCACCGCCGGAGGACAGCGCCGAGGAGACCACCAGCCGCCGGCCCCCGCTGGCCGTGCTGGACGTGGCCCCGGCCCTGGAGGAGGGACCGCTGAACGGGCTGCGGGTGGCCGTGCTGCACGGCCGGATGCCCGCCGACGACAAGGAACGCACCATGCGCGCGTTCACCGAGGGCCACCTGGACGTGCTGGTCGCCACCACCGTCATCGAGGTCGGCGTGGACGTGCCCAACGCCACCGTCATGGTGGTCATGGACGCCGACCGGTTCGGCGTGTCCCAGCTGCACCAGTTGCGGGGCCGGGTCGGCCGGGGTCAGGAGCCCGGGCTGTGCCTGCTGGTCACCGAGGCCGAGACGGGCAGCCCGGCCCGGGAGCGGCTGGATGCGGTGGCCGCCACCCTGGACGGGTTCAGCCTGTCCCGGCTGGACCTGGAGCAGCGCCGGGAAGGTGACGTGCTCGGCGCCACCCAGGCCGGCCGGCGTTCCAGCCTCAAGCTGCTCAGCCTGCTGGCCGACGAGGACCTGATCCGCCAGGCCCGGGAGGAGGCCGCGGCCGTGGTCGCCGAGGATCCCGGCCTGACCAGCCACCAGCCCCTGGCCGAGGCCATCGCCGACCTGCTCGGCCCCCAGCGGGCCGAGTTCCTCGACAAGACCTGACCCCCGTCGGCCCGGCCGCGGCCTTCGCCTGCTCCGGCCGCGGCCTTCGGCGGCAATTGCACGAGAAAATGCGATCCCACCCCTGTTGCCCCGGTGGCCTGCTACATAATGTGACCTCACGGGTTGTCTGCGTAATACCTGCGGACGGCCGTGCTGCCTTCGAGGGGGAAGAGGGGGAAGAGGCCTATGGCGGATCGCACCGGCTTGCTTCACGACGTTCCGGCTCCACGTCCCGGACCCGACGATGAGACCCCGCTGGCCTGGTGGCACCTGCGCAGCTGGCGGGTGGACCGGCGCGTCCTGGGCCGGGTCCGGGACGGTCTGCACACGCTGGCGCCCCGTCCGGAAACCGTCGCCGCCGCTTTAACTGACGCTCCCGCCCGAGACCAGCCGGCCCCCGTAACGGCCCCAGCCGCCCCAGCGGCCACTGCCGCTGCCGCGGCCACTGAGGCGGCTACCCCGGAACTGACCGAACCGGCCGTGGCCGCCATCCGGTCGACGTTCGCGATCGTGGCCGAAGCCGGGGACGCGGTGCCCGGCTACTTCTACGGGCAGCTGTTCGCCCGCCAGCCCCAACTGCGCAACCTGTTCCCGCCCGCCATGAACGCCCAGCGCGACCGGCTGGTCAAGGCGCTGGTCCAGATCGTGGAGAGCCTCAGCACCCCCGACGAGATGGCCACCTACCTGGCCCAGCTGGGCCGGGACCACCGCAAGTACGGCGTGGATGCCGCCATGTACGAGGCGGTCGGGGCGGCCCTGCTGGCCACCCTGCGCCGGTTCGCGGGCCCGGCCTTCACCCCCGCGGCCGAGCAGGCCTGGACCGACGCCTACGCGGTCCTGTCGGCGCTGATGATCCAGGCCGCGGACGAGGTGTCCGTCTCGACACCGCCGTTCTGGCCGGCCGAGGTCGTCAGCGTCGAGGAACGCTTCCGGGGCATGGCCGTGCTCACGATCGCGCTCGACCAGGGGCTGCGGTTCGAGGCCGGCCAGCACGTCACCGTGCAGCACCCGCGGTGGCCGCGGGTGTGGCGGCCCTACTCGATCGCGGGCCGCCCCCGCGAGGACGGGCTGGTCCAGTTGCACGTCAAGGCCATCCCGGGCGGCTGGGTCAGCAATGCGCTGGTGCACCACTGTGAGCCGGGGTCACAGCTGACCCTGGGACCGCCGCTGGGCACGATGACGCTGGCCCCCGCGGCCGGCCGGGATCTGGTCTGCGTGGCCGGGGGGACCGGGCTGGCCCCGATCAAGGCGATCGTGGAGCAGGCGGTGCGGGATTCGTCGGCCCAGCCGCGCCGGATCCACCTGTACTGCGGGGCGCGGCAGCGGGCCGAACTCTACGACCTCGACGACCTGTGGCAGCTGGCCGACGCCTGGCCCGGCCTCCAGGTCATCCCGGTGACCTCCGACGACCGCGCGTTCGACGGGATGCAGGGCAACGTGGGCCGGGTCGCGGCCCGGTATCTGCCGCACCGCGAGTGCGAGGCCTACCTGGCGGGCCCGCCCGCGATGGTCCGGGAGTCCCTGCGGGTGCTGATCCAGGCCGGGTTGCCCCGGGCCCGGATCCACTACGACGACGCGCTGCTGGCGGGCCCGGAGCCGCAGCTCCCGTCGCGCCGCTAGGCCCGGGCCGGGGCGCCCCGGACTTCGAGCTGGTCCAGCAGCACCCGGGTCGCCTCGGTGACGGCCGCCACGGCCGCGTTGAAGGCGTCCGCGTTGTGCGCGGCCGGTGCGCGGAACCCGCTCACCTTCCGCACGTACTGCAGGGCCGCGGCGTGCATGTCGTCGACGGTGGCGCCCTCGGTGTAGGGCTCACGCAGGGTCTTTATGCTCCGGCACATACGACGAGCCTACGACGCTGGTACGACAGCGCCCCCCGGCCAGGCACACTGAGAACCATGACGCGCGTGATCGCCGGCCAGGCCCGGGGCCGCCAGCTGGCGGTGCCCAAGGGCCGCACCACCCGCCCCACCGGCGACCGGGTCCGCGAGGCCATGTTCGCGGCGGCGGGCTCGGTGCTGGGCTCGTTCGAGGGCACGCGCGTGCTCGACCTGTACGCGGGCTCGGGTGCGGCCGGCCTGGAGGCCCTGTCCCGCGGCGCGACCAGCGCCCTGCTGGTCGAGGCCGATCCCCGCCCGGCCCAGGCCATCAAGGCCAACCTCCAGACGGTGGGGCTGGCCGGCGGCCGCCTGGTCCAGGATCGGGTCGAACGCCTCCTGGACCGGGGCCTGCCCCCCGGCGACGAGCCCTACGACGTGCTGTTCGCCGACCCGCCCTACGCGCTGGCCGGGACCGAGCTGACCGCGGTCCTGGCCGTTGCCGCCACCCGGGGGTGGCTCGCACCGGGAGCGCTGGCTATCGTCGAACGTGCCTCCCGTTCGGAGCCTTTGTGCTGGCCGCCTGGTTATTCGCCGCTCCGCTCGCGCCGGTACGGCGAGGCAACGCTGTGGTACGCGACCTTCGAAGATGAGCAGAGCGAGCAGAGAGGCTGATCAGTGCGCCGAGTCGTCTGCCCCGGTTCCTTCGATCCCGTGACCAACGGGCATCTCGACATCATCAGCCGGGCCGCCGGGCTCTACGACGAGGTCGTGGTGGCCGTGCTCATCAACATCACCAAGAAGAGCCTGTTCACGGTGGACGAACGCATCGAGATGCTGCGCACCGTGACCTCCGAGTTCGGCAACGTCCGGGTCGACCGGTTCCACGGGCTGCTGGTTGACTTCTGCGAGGAGAACGGGATCTCGGCCGTGGTCAAGGGGCTGCGCGCGATCAGCGACTTCGACTACGAGATCCAGATGGCCCAGATGAACTACCGGATCGCCAAGGTCGAGACGCTGTTCATGACGACCAACCCGCTGTATTCGTTCCTGTCGTCCAGCCTCATCCGCGAAGTGGCCAAGTACGGTGGCGACGTCAGCGGGCTGGTGCCGGAGCCGGTCATCGGTCAACTCCGGGCCCGGCTGGCCGAAAGTTGAGCTACGTTAGGTGATGACGGGGAATGTGGCGGCTACCGGCTGAGTTGGGTATCGGGGCCAGCTCTGTCGTAAGCTTGACCGTCCACCTCTAGTCGACCGGTAAACGTTAATGCCTCACGTACGCAGAAAATCAGCAACCACCCTCGACCCGCGCGGGGCGCTCGTGTTCGATACACGAGGCCTGGGACGCCAGCCTGGCGTCGCTCGGGAAGAGACCCGTACCGTTCCGGCCCCGGACCTGCTCCGGGTCGAGCTCGCGGGGGTTCCCGTGGGTGCCGAGGTGGACGTGGACCTGCGGCTGGAGGCGGTGCACGAGGGTGTCCTCGTCACCGGCACGGCCTCGGCTCCAGTGGTCGGTGAGTGCGCACGCTGCCTCGAGCCGATCACCTCCGAGGTGGAAGCGAACTTCCAGGAGCTCTATCGCTACGAGCCGAGCCCCGAGGAAGACGACGACGAAGAAGACGTCCTGCTACTGGACGGTGACCTGCTCGACCTGGAGCCCGTGCTCCGGGACGCGGTGGTGCTCGCGCTGCCGCTGGCCCCGTTGTGCTCGGACGACTGTGCCGGGCTGTGCCCCGACTGCGGGGTCCGGCTGGCCGACGCCGAGCCGGGACACCAGCACGATGGCGCGATCCTCCCCGAGTGGGAGGCCCTGCGCCAGCTCGCCGTAACTGATTCAGATTCACCAGACCATGAAGACCAGAACGGCCGCCACAACGGCGCCGGAGATCGACAGGAGGGCTGAGGTGGCGGTTCCCAAGCGGAGGATGTCACGCAGCAACACGCGTTCGCGTCGCTCGCAGTGGAAGACGAGTGCCCCGACGCTGGTCAGTTGCCCGCAGTGCCACGACCCCAAGCTTCCCCACGTGGCGTGCCCGACGTGCGGCACCTACCGGCGTCGTCAGGTGATTACCCCGTCCTGACGGACCAGGCTTAGTCGAGTGTGCCTGGAGGAGGCGTGCTGTGGGCGTCGTTAGGGATGGGCCGCGTGGCAGTGGAGCGGCCTCGGGCCGGGATCCGCATGAGCTCCCGGCCGCCCTCGGCGTGCCCCTCGGCGACGACATCCTCGAACGCGCCCTCACCCACCGTTCCTACGCCTACGAGAACGGTGGCCTGCCCACCAACGAGCGCCTGGAGTTCCTGGGCGACTCGGTGCTGGGCCTGGTCGTGACCGACACGCTGTACCGCGGCTACCCGAACCTGCCCGAGGGGCAGCTGGCCAAGCTGCGGGCGGCGGTGGTCAACATGACCGCCCTGGCCGGGGTGGCCCGGGGCCTGAGCCTGGGCTCGTACGTGCACCTGGGCCGGGGCGAGGAGGGGACCGGCGGCCGCGACAAGCCGTCGATCCTGGCCGACACCCTGGAAGCGGTGATCGGCGCGGTGTTCATCGACTGCGGCCTGGACGCGGCCAGCGGCCTCGTGCACGCCTTGTTCGACCCGGTCATCGAGCGTTCGGCCCGGCTCGGCGCGGGCCTGGACTGGAAGACCTCCCTCCAGGAGCTGACCGCGGCCGAGCTGCTCGGCGTGCCCGAGTACACGGTCGCCGAGAGCGGCCCGGACCACCAGAAGTCCTTCCGCGCCCAGGTCAAGGTGGGCGGGAAGGTCCTCGGGGCCGGCGAGGGACGGTCCAAGAAGGCCGCCGAGCAGCAGGCCGCCGAGGCGGCCTGGATGGCGATCAGCGCCACCAACGCCGACGAGGACGCGGCCGGCGACTCCGGCTCCGGTTCCGGGGATGCCTGAGCTCCCCGAAGTCGAAACCGTCCGCCAGGGCCTGCAGCGGCACGTGGTCGGCCGCACCGTCGACAAGGTCTCGGTGCTGCACCCCCGGGCCGTGCGCCGCCACCTGGCCGGCCCCACCGACTTCTCCGACGTCCTGGCCGGCCGTCCCGTGTCCGGGGCCCGCCGCCGCGGCAAGTACCTGTGGCTGCCGGTCGGCGAGGACGCCATCCTGGCCCACCTGGGCATGAGCGGCCAGCTGCTGGTGGGCGACCCGGCCCGGCCGCTGTCGCCGCACGTGCGGGCGGTGTTCACGTTCACCGACGGCGGCCCCGACCTGCGCTTCACCGACCAGCGGACGTTCGGCCACCTGCTGTTCGCGCCCGGTGGCGCCGAACTGCCGGGCCCGATCGCCCACATCGCCCCCGACCCGCTGGAAGACGCCTTCGACGACGCGGCCTTCGCCACCGCCGTGCGCAAGCGCAAGACCGGCGTCAAGCGCGCGCTGCTGGACCAGTCGCTGATCAGCGGGGTCGGCAACATCTACGCCGACGAGGCCCTGTGGCGGGCCAAGCTGCACTACGCCCGGGCCACCGACACTCTGACCCGGCCGGAGATCACCCGCCTGCTGGCCGCCATCCGCGAGGTCATGCGGACCGCGCTGGCCGCGGGCGGCACCTCGTTCGACAGCCTCTACGTCAACGTCGACGGCGAGAGCGGCTACTTCGACCGCTCGCTGGCCGTCTACGGCCGCGAGGGCGAGCCCTGCCCGCGCTGTGGCACCCCGGTCCGCCGCGACCCGTTCATGAACCGGTCCTCCTACAGCTGCCCGCGCTGCCAGCCCCGGCCCCGTAACGGCCGCTGGTGACCTCGGGTTTCCTTTCCATATCGAAGGTAGGTTGGCTCGGGTGACCACCATCGGTTCGGGCGACTCGGACCAGGTCCGCTTGACCGCCTGGGCCGACGGCCGGGTCCAGGGCGTGGGTTTCCGGGCCTGGGTGCGCATGAAGGCCACCGGCCTGGGCCTGGCCGGATCCGCGACCAACCTGGACGACGGCCAGGTCGAGGTCGTCGCCGAAGGCCCCGAACCCGACGTCCGCGCCCTGCTGGCCGAGTTGAAGGGCGGGGACACCCCCGGCCGGGTGACCAGGGTCACCGAACGCTGGGGCCAGCCCCAGGGCCGCCTGCGCGGCTTCACCGAAGCCTGAGCCCCCGCGCCCGGGCCCCTGAGCCGCGCCCCGCCTGCAACAATCGTCACTCAGTGCCGGCCAAACAGGTTTACTAATTCGGTATGTAAGGTAAATAACAGAGGCTAAGTCGTCACTCAACTTGACCAGCCAGGTCCTAAGTGGGACTCTAGATAATGTAAATCGCACGCAGGTATGCGTGACTTTAGATTGTGCCCACTCTGGTCACTCAGCGTGGAGGACCCCACACCATGGCAAAGGCTCTACTTGGCCACGTTGGCGGTCCCGACCCCCGGATGATCTCAGAGATGCGCCGTCTCCAGCAACGAGTGCGCGACCTGGAAACCGAGCTTATGCGGCTCCAGGACGAGAACGATGCACTCATGGCTGGGGCCAGCGATGCTGAGCTTCTGGTAGCGGGCCGCGAGCCAGCGCTCACATGAGCGTCGGCACGACGAGGCAAAACAACGGAAACATCCGCAGGACCAAATAGGGACGCCTGCTTTCTTGGGCGTCCCTATTGTCTTGCCCCCGCACCTTCGGTGCGGGGGCTGTCAAGCACACCATCATTGGTGCCCCCTTCCCTCCTGGCACCAGGTACGGCCCGCATTTGACGGTGCCACACGGTAGTGTCGCCGCGAGGTGACGACCCGCAGGAGGGAGGGCTCTGGTGTACCTGAAGAGCCTGACTCTGCGCGGCTTCAAGTCGTTCGCGTCGGCCACTTCGCTGCGCCTGGAGCCCGGCATCACCTGCGTGGTCGGACCCAACGGCTCCGGCAAGTCCAACATCGTCGACGCCCTGGCCTGGGTCATGGGCGAGCAGGGGGCCAAGTCCCTGCGTGGCGGCAAGATGGAGGACGTCGTCTTCGCGGGCACCACGTCCCGGCCCCCGCTGGGCCGGGCCGAGGTCACCCTGACCATCGACAACGCCGACGGCGCGCTGCCCATCGACTACGCCGAGGTCACGATCAGCCGGCTGATGTTCCGGTCGGGCCAGAGCGAGTACGCCATCAACGGCGACCGCTGCCGCCTGCTCGACGTGCAGGAACTGCTGTCCGACTCCGGCTTGGGCCGGGAGATGCACGTCATCGTGGGCCAGGGCCAGCTCGACACCGTGCTGCACGCGGGCCCGGAGGCCCGGCGCGCGCTGATCGAGGAGGCGGCCGGCGTGCTCAAGCACCGCCGCCGCAAGGAAAAGGCCCTGCGCAAGCTGGAGGCCATGCAGGCCAACCTGACCCGGCTGGTCGACCTGACCGCCGAGCTGTCCCGCCGCCTCAAGCCCTTGGGCCGCCAGGCCGAGGTGGCCCGCCGGGCCGCCACCATCCAGGCCGACCTGCGCGACTCCCGGCTGCGGCTGCTGGCCGACGACTACATGGCGCTGGCCGCCCGGCTGGCCACCGACGAGGCCGATGAGGCGGCGGTGCTGGCCCGCCGCACCGCGCTGGAGACGTCCCTGGCCGAGGCCCGCCGCCGCGAGGCCGAACTGGACACCGCCGCCCAGCAGCACGCCGCGTCGCTGGCCCAGGCCCAGGAGACCTGGTTCGGGCTGTCCTCGCTGGCCGAGCGGCTGCGTTCCACCGCGGGTCTGGCCGAGGAGCGGCACCGGCACCTGTCGGCCGAGCCGGTCGCCGAACGGCCCGGCCGCGACCCGGACGAGCTGGACCGGCAGGCCGCCGAGCTGCGCGAGGAAGAAGACAGCCTGCAGGCCCGGCTGGCCGTGGGCCGGGAGCGGCTGGCCACCGCGGTCGCCGAGCGCTCCGGGGCCGAGGCCGAGCTGGCCCGCCTCGAGCGGCGGATCGCCGACGACACCCGGGCCGCCGCCACCCGGGCCGACCGCCTGGCCCGGCTGCGCGGCCAGGTCGGCGCGGCCAGCAGCCGCCAGGCCGCCGCCAGCGAGGAACTGGACCGGCTGGCCGCCTCGGCCGCCGAGGCCCGCGTCCGGGCCGAGCGGGCCCAGGCCGAGCACCGCCAGGCCGCCGACCAGGAGTCCGGCCACGACGAGGGCCGGGCCGAGCTGGCCGTCGCCCACGAGCAGGCCACCGCCCGGCTGGCTTCGGCCACCGCCGAGGTCAGCGAGCTGCGCAAGGCGGAGGCCGAGGCCATCAAGCGGTACACCGCCCTGCAAGCCCGGGTCGACACGCTGCAGGAGGCCTTCCGCCGCGGCGCCGACGCCTCCGCCGACCTGCTGGCCACCAACGGCCGGTTCAGCGGCGTCATCGGCCCGTTCGCCGAGGCCATCACGGT
>DASXJM010000221.1:0-26237 GCA_036497405.1 Streptosporangiaceae bacterium
GGACCGTTACGGTGCTTGGCCACGATCAGGTCGGCCTCACCGGCCCGGGGTGACTCCCGCTCGTACACGTCCTCGCGGTGCAGCAGGATCACCATGTCGGCGTCCTGCTCGATGCTGCCGGACTCACGCAAGTCGGAAAGCTGCGGCTTCTTGTCCGTACGCTGCTCAGGACCACGGTTGAGCTGGGACAGGGCGATGACCGGGACTTCGAGCTCCTTGGCCAGCAGCTTCAGCGACCGGGACATCTCGGAGACCTCCTGCTGGCGGTTCTCGACCCGCTTGGGCGAGGACATCAGCTGCAGGTAGTCGATGATCACCATCTTCAGCTCGTGCCGCTGCTTGAGCCGGCGGCACTTGGCCCGGATCTCCATCATCGACATGTTCGGCGAGTCGTCGATGAACAGCGGAGCGTCGGCCACCTCGCTCATCCGGCGGGCCAGCCGGGTCCAGTCATCGTCGCTCATCTGGCCGGTACGCATGGTGTGCAGGCCCACCCGGGCCTCGGCCGACAGCAGACGCATGGTGATCTCGTTGCGGCCCATCTCCAGGCTGAAGAACGCCGTGGTCAGCTGGGTCTTGATCGCCGCCGCGCGCGCGAAGTCCAAGGCCAGCGTCGAGTTGTGCGTGGGCACCATCCCCCGGCCGGCGAGATACAGGTGGTCGGTGTTATCCACTTGAACGCAACGGACCGGTACGGATGCGACCGCTCGCACGTCGGTGATGTACCGCCACCGAGTGCGCTGCGGAGAACCGTGCAACCGCTCCTGTTGCGCCCGCGTCTTACGACTTAGCCGGAAGACCTCGTCGGCGGTGGTGAAGTTCAGCAGATAGGCAGTGGACGATTCCTCGGTCCGGCCCTGCACCCTCTTCTGCGCCATTGAGCAGCGGTATCCCAGGCTCAGTACCAGTTCGCGGGCGTCCATGGCCAAGCGCTTGTTCGTGACTGTGAACTGGATGGCACCTGTATTTGTGACCGTGCCATCTGTGTCCAGCAGGCCAGCGAGCAGGGCGCGGCGTTGCTCGGTCGACGCCCGCAGATAGCTGGCCGGGATGTGCTTGCTCCCCAGTACCCCTAGCGACCGGAGTCGGCCCTGGAGCGTGCCGGATTCTTTCCAACACTGCTGGCATATTCCCCGGCCGGGCAGGAGACCGACCATCGGCCCGCCACACTCGCGGCATTGCGGCCTGGGCACAGGCGGGGTGCTGAATCTGGCCTTTCCGCCACATGAACGCCCGCAGGTTCGAACGGCTGAGTTTTTAGGGGTGAACGAACGTCCGCACACGGCGCACTCGCGGTCCTTGGGCAGAACCTGTGCCGTCGCAAGCGCCATGCCGTACCTGAGATGAGTACGTTGCTGAGTAACCACAACCCCGGAGGCAGCGGCATGGCCAGCGACTTCGGGGTCAGCCGAAGTGAACTGGGCCGCGTCAGAGCTGCCGTCACCCAACCACACCCCGAGCGCATACGCCGGTACCGGCAGGTCGGCGTCAGGCATTTCCAGAGCTGCTGTCAGTGGCACAGCGTGGTTGGGCCTGCCTTCCGCTCCTGGGCAGCGCAAGGTGCGGAGAATGTCCGCGGTGGTGACCACCTCGGGCTGCACCGGCTTCGCAAACTCCCTGCCAAGACCTCTGACCTGCGCGTCATACCTGCGTGCACGGCGCGTCCAGGTCAGCCACTGGTGCTGCTCATCAGCAACGATGACCTCGCCATCGGAAAACTTCACTTCGTAGCACGGCCGACCTACCATGATCTCGGTAGCCGCGATGACTTTGGTGGGCTTGCCGTCCGCGCCGATCAACTGGTCGCCGACCTGGACATCATTCATTGTCGTCCAGCCCGTCGGCGTTGCCAGCGGGGTGTCGAGGGCCAGCGCCTTGCCCATCGCGGGCCGGGCCGCGATGACGATCATCTGGCCGGGGTGGAGCCCGTTGGTGAGCGAGTCGAGGTCGGCGAACCCGGTCGGCACGCCGGTCATCGCGCCGCCGCGGCTGCCGATGGCCTCGATCTCGTCCAGCGCGCCCGGCATGATGTCGGCCAGCGAGTGGTAGTCCTCGGTGGTCCGCCGGTCGGTGACCGCGTACACCTCGGCCTGGGCCCGGTCCACCAGGTCGTCGGCGTCGGCGTCGCCGGCGTAGCCGAACTGGACGATCCGGGTACCGGCCTCGACCAGGCGCCGCAGCACGGCCCGCTCCCGCACGATCCGGGCGTAGTAGCCGGCGTTCGCGGCCGTGGGCACCGAGGCGATCAGCGTGTGCAGGTAGGGCGCGCCCCCCATCCGGCCGATCTCGCCGCGCCGGGTCAGCTCGTTGGCCACGGTGATCGCGTCGGCGGGCTCGCCGCGCCCGTACAGGTCCAGCACCACCTCGTGGATGACCTGGTGTGCCGGGCGGTAGTGGTCGTGCGGCCGGATGACCTCGATGACGTCGGAGATGGCGTCCTTGGACAGCAGCATCCCGCCGAGTACGCACTGCTCCGCGGCGACATCGTGCGGCGGCGTCCGCTCGAACTCGTCACCTCGGGGGGCGATCTCGGCGACACTCACCCGGCTGCTCCTCCCCAGTCTGGCTGGCGCTGTCTGGCTGGCGCTGATTTAGCTGATGCTGTGTGGCTGGCCTCGCGCGGCTGGCACGAGGTGATGATGCTTCCGTTCTAACCGATGGCTACGACAGTTTGCCGGCCCTGGGCTCCGGACGCCAACCCATGGTGTGCACAGCCCTGTGGATAGCTTGTGAAGACACGCCGCTGGCGGTGTGCACAGCCTGGGGATGTAGCTGTGAAGAGCCCTTCAGCCACTACTCGAATAAACCTTTGACCAGGTAAAACTTCCCGCACGTCCTGTGGGCGGGAAAAAGATTGTCCCCCGAGCTGAACCCACAGTGGCCGCGAGTTATCCACAGGCTGAGCGCTGGCCGGCTGGTGACCGGCTGCAGTACGGCAACCCCTTCCGGGTCACAATCCGGCCAGAAATCAGGGTCGAACCAGCGGCGGTGCTCCGGTTCGGGCGGCAAAGCAGATATTCGGCTGAGCTCGGCGTGTCCTGTCGGCCTCTCCCACTAGGATCCGAGCGTGTGTTCGAGCGAGGACGGGGCAATCGCCGAGGTCATCAGGGCCATCGACCAGCTGGCGGAGGACGCGGGCCAGGGTCTGGAGGCCGCTGAGATGAGCGCGCGGGTGGCGGCGGTGTGGGGCATGCTGTCGGCCCTCGACCCCGAGCTCGCCCGGCTGCGGGTCGCCTACGAGGCACCCGGAGGCCGGCCCCGGCGGACGCTCCGGCCGCCGGATCCAGAAGGCTAGGCTCGGCCGGGTGGCAAAACCTCCGTTCCGGTACCGGTCATCCGAGGAGGACAGCGCCCGCTGGCTCGGCTTCCGGTTCCGGGACGGCGACATCGTCATCAGCACCCGGTCCAAGACCGGGACGACCTGGGTGCAGATGATCAGCGCGCTGCTGATCTTTCAGGATCCGGCTCTGACCGCCCCGCTCGGCCAGTTGTCGCCGTGGCTGGATCACCTGGTCCGGCCGGTGGACGAGGTGTACGCGCAACTGGCCGCGCAGCCGCACCGCCGGTTTATCAAGACCCACACGCCGCTGGACGGGATCCCGCTCGATCCCCGGGCGACGTACCTGGTGACCGCCCGGCATCCGCTGGACATGGCGGTCTCCCTCTATCACCAGGGCGACAACATCGACCGGGCCCGGGTCCGGCAGCTGACCGGCCAGCCCGAGCCAACCGGGCCGCCCCGGCCGCGGCCACCGCTGCACGACTGGTTGCTCCGCTGGATCGCCGACGACGATGACCCCCGCGAGCGGCTGGACTCGCTGCCCGGAGTCATGTGGCACCTGTCCGACGCCTGGTCCCGCCGCCACCAGCCGAACATCCGGCTGGTGCGCTACGAGGACCTGCTGGCCGACCTGGCGGGCCAGATGCACGCCCTGGCCGCCGACCTGGCGGTCGAGATCCCGGACGCGACCTGGCCCGCGCTGGTCCGGGCGGCCACGTTCGAGAGCATGTCTCGCCAGGCCAGCACGCTGGCGCCCGCTGGGGTACTCAAGAGCAGCGCCGCATTCTTCCGGCGCGGTACGGCCGGGGCGGCCCGAGAGGTCCTCAAGGACGACGACCTGGCCGCCTACCGAGCCCGCGTGGGGGAGCTGGCCCCGGCCGACCTGCTGGCCTGGCTACACGCCCCGCCGTCCGCGGCCGGCCCGTGAGCGAGGGAGAACAGCAGACGGCCGCGGCGGGAACAAGGTCCCCGGCCGCGGCCGACTGATGGTGCTGTGAACCTGGGTCAGTCCGCGACAACCTCGACGTCGATGGTCGCGTTGACCTCGGGGTGCAGGCGCACCCGGACCTGATGGGTCCCGGCGGTCTTGATCGCGTCGGGAACCTCGATCCGGCGCCGGTCCAGCTCCGGGCCACCGGCGGCGCGAACCGCCTCGGCGATGTCGGACGGGCCGACCGACCCGAACAGCCGGCCGTTGGCACCCGCCCGGCGCGGCAGCCGCACCCGGAGAGCCGCCAGTTCCTGGGCGGCCGCCTTGGCGTCGTCCAGGCCGCGGATCTCACGGGCCGACCGGGCCCGACGGATCACTTCGACCTGCTTCTCGGCGCCGCGTGTCCACCGCATGGCGAAGCCCCGGGGGATCAGGTAGTTCCGCCCGTAGCCCGCGGCAACGTCCACGACGTCGCCAGGGGCGCCGAGGCCGCTGACCTCCTGGGTGAGGATGAGCTTCATCGGTGTACTGCTCATGTCAGTTCCTCCCCCCGGACTCAGCGAGCCGTGCTGGTGTAGGGCAGCAGCGCCATCTCACGGGCGTTCTTGATCGCCGTGGCGACGTCGCGCTGGTGCTGCGTGCAGTTGCCGGTGACCCGCCGGGCGCGGATCTTGCCGCGGTCGGAAATGAACTTCCGCAGCAGCCCGGTGTCCTTGTAATCCACGTAGGAGATCTTCTCCTGGCAGAAAACGCAGACCTTCTTCTTTGGCTTACGAATTGGTGGCTTGGCCATCGTGGTGCTCCTGTTCAGAGCCCCGCCCCAGGCGGGGATGGTCGGTATGGGTAATGATGTGGAATCCGGAGCCGCCGGTCAGAACGGAGGCTCGTCCGAGAACCCGCCGCCGGAGTCGGAGGAGGCCCACGGGTCGGCCTCGGCCCGGCCGCCGCCGGACCCGCCGGACCCGCCGGATCCGTTGCCGCCGTAGCCCTGGCCGCCGCCCCCACCGCCACCGCCGCCGCTGAATCCGCCGCCGGAGCGGCTGACCTTGGCTACCTTCGCGGAGGCGTTGCGGAGCGACGGGCCCACGTCGTCGACCTCGACTTCGTAAACGGTGCGCTTCTCGCCTTCCTTGGTCTCGTACGAGCGCTGCCGCAACCGTCCCTGGACGATGACCCGCATGCCGCGCTGCAGGCTCTCGGCCACGTTCTCGGCCGCCTGGCGCCACACGTTGCAGGTCAGGAAGAGGCTGTCGCCGTCCTTCCATTCCCCGCTGGCGTTGTCACGGAAGCGCGGCGTCGAGGCCACGCGGAAGCGCGCGACCGGTTGCCCGGCCGGCGTGAAACGAAGTTCGGGGTCGTCAACGAGGTTGCCCGCGATCGTGATCTGGGTGTCGCCTGCTGCCATCGGGCTCTCCCGGTCCTAACGTCGTGCTCGTGCGGTGATGGTGACTGTGCCCCGGTCAGTGGACCTGCGGTCGCACGACCTTGGTGCGGAGCACGGCTTCGTTGAGGTTGAGCTGACGGTCCAGCTCCCGGACCGTGTCGGGCTCGGCGGTCAGGTCGACCACCGCGTAGATCCCCTCGGCCCGCTTGTCGATGTCGTAGGAGAGGCGGCGCCGCCCCCAGATGTCCAGCTTCTCCACCCGGCCGCCGCCTGACGGCACGACCTGGAGAAACTGCTCAAGGGACGGCTGTACGGTCCGCTCCTCGAGGGTCGGGTCGAGAATGATCATCATCTCGTAGTTACGCATGCGCGATCCTTGCCTCCTCTGGACTGCGCGGTCACGGTCTCTCCGTGACAGGAGGAGCTGGAGAACGGCGACTCCGGTGGCCTGCCGTTAATCTCACAGCGCGGTCAGCATACCGTGGGCCACCGACATTCCGGGCCGCATCGCTTCCGCACCAGGTCACAACCATCGTGATCATGAACTTGGGCCAGGAGGTGACGCGGCGGCCCGGGAGGGGAAGAATCGGGATCAGCAGTTGTCCCGAGGCGGGCCCACCTGTCCCGGGCAGGCCCGACCAGATGGAGGTGGCGGACGTGGCCGAGACCAGAACGCCAGAGGTGGAGCGGACCGACGAGCAGTCGCCGCCGGCGCTCGTTCCGCCGCACGGCACCGGCACCATGGCCCTGATGGCGGGTGCCGGTCTGACCCTGCTGCTCGGGCTGCTCTCCTTCGTACTGGGCATGGTGGTCCGCAACGCGTCCTCCGTCCCGGCGGCGTTGCACGTGGTGGCCACCGTGGCCGGGGTCCTTTCCATGGCGCTGGGACTCTTCCTGCAGATGATCTCGGCCACCCGCAACGAGCGCATCATCATCGTCACCGGCATGATCGCCGGCTTCGTCGGCGCGGCCCTCGGCCTGGCCGCGGGTGGTTTCTCCGGCTGAGCCCCGGCCCGGCCTGAGCCCGGCGCACTGACACCTGCTGGCTGACACTGGCGGCCGCTAGGCTCGGGCCATGGTGCGTATCGGTGTGCACATCGACCAGGCTGACCCGCTCGCGGAAGCGACCGCGCGCGGGGCGGACGCGGTGCAGTTCTTCCTGGGTGATCCGCAGGGCTGGAAGGGGCCGGTCATCCCGGGCGACCCGGCCGAGCTCAAGGCGTCGTTCGCCGCCGCCGGGGTGGACGCCTACATTCACGCGCCCTACGTCGTCAACGTGGCCACCACCAACAACCGCATCCGGATCCCCAGCCGGAAGATCCTGACCCAGCAGCTCGAGGCGGCCGCGTCCATCGGGGCCAAGGGGCTGATCGTGCACGGCGGCCACGTCACCAACGGCGTCGACCCGGCCGAGGGCTACGCCAACTGGCAGAAAGTGATGGAGCGGGTCGAGCGCCCGATCCCGCTCCTGATCGAGAACACCGCGGGCGGGACCAACGCCATGGCGCGGACGCTGGAAGCCATTGGCCGCCTGTGGGAGGCGGTGACGGCCGGAGTGGCCGACGGTTCGGGTGAGGTGGGGTTCTGCCTGGACACCTGCCACGCCTACTCGGCCGGGCTCGACCTGTCCGATGTGGTGGACAAGATCAAGGCCATCACCGGCCGGATCGACCTGGTGCACTGCAACAACTCACGGGACGACTTCGGCTCCAGCCGGGACCGGCACGCCAACCTGACCAGCGGCACCATCGACCCGGAGCAGATCCTGGACGTGGTCCGGGCGGCCGGCGCCCCGGCCATGCTGGAGACCCCGGACACCGACGGCAGCCTGGCCGCCGACGTGCACTTCCTCAGAGAGCACCTGGCCGCGGGCTGACTTCCGACGCCGCCGCCGGGGCGGTCCGGCGCAGCCGCAGCACGAACCGGTCGGGCGCGTCCACCAGCACGCCCCCGGCCGGGTCGTCCTCGCCGTCGCGGCGGACCACATCGAACTCCGGCCGCAGGATGTCGTGCACGACGTAGCCGCACAGCAGGGCCACGGTCAGGAACCGGGCCAGCAACGTGGCGAAGTACCAGCCGGTGCTGATGCCGTTGTAGCCGGGAATCACCGCGCCGTTACGGGACACGAAGATGAGGTAGCCCCAGATCCCGAAGAAGTAGGCCACCTCGGCCAGCTGCCACAAGGCGTAGGGCCAGAACCGGGGCCGGGCCAGAACCGCGAACGGCACCAGCCAGATCACGTACTGCGGTGACCACACTTTGTTGGTCATGAGGAACACTGCCAGCACCAGGAAGCACAGCTGGGCCAGCCGGGGACGACGCGGCGCGGCCAGCGCCAGCACCGCGATGGCCACGCAGCCGATCACCAGGCTGACCGCCGACAGCAGGTTCAGGGTGCCGATCTTGGCGTCGCCGAGGACCGGCACCCCGAAGTGCTCGAACACGTACCAGATCGAGCCCCAGTCGGCCGGGCGGGTCTGGCTGAACTGGTAGAACGTGGCCCAGCCGGACGGCGCCACGATGATGACCGGGACGTTGACGACCAGCCAGGCCACGGTGGCCGAACTGAACGTGACCCAGAAGTCCCGCATCCGCCCGGCCCGCCAGCACAACAGCAGCAGGGGGCCGAAGAACACCAGTGGGTAGAACTTGGTCGCGACGGCCAGCCCGGCCAGCACCCCGGCCAGCACGGTCCGGCGGCCGGCCCAGGCCGCGATGGCCACGGCGGCCAGGGCCATCGCGATCAGGTCCCAGTTGACGAAGGCGGCCAGCACCAGCGCAGGGGACAGCGCCACCAGCAGCGCGGCCCAGCGGCGGCTCGGCCCGGCCGCCTGCGCGGTGGCCACCACCCCGGCCACCGCGCAGATCACCAGCAGGATCACCGTGACGTCGAAGAACTCGCGCCCCCGGGTGTAGGGATCGGCGATCGGGTGCACCAGCCAGGCCACCGCCTGCATGGCCCCGCCGATCAGCACCGGGTACTCGACGTGGTGCCCGGTGTACGGGACCTTGCCCGCGCTGAGCCCCTCGTTGTAGTAGAGGGGGTAGATGTCGGTGTAACAGGCGTCCTGGAACTGCTTGGCGTAGCTGTTCCAAGCCCCGGATCGGCAGGGCACCTTTTCCAGGAACGCGAGCAGCGCCCCGAGCAGCGCCGCTCCGACCAGGACACTCGTGCTTCCGGCGAGCAGGGCCAGCGATCGGGTGGAGCGGCCCGTGGCGCCCGCGGAAGCCTGCGGCATGCTCAGCGACGTTTCCGTTTCCGCCGCGACCGCAGCCACTGCAGCGGACTCGCCGACACCAGTAGGACCGAGCCGCCGAGGGCGGCGGCGCCGTTGGTGGCCGGACCACCGCCCCCGCCGTTGCCGTTGCCGTTGTTGCAGTTGGGGTTCTCGAACGGGTTACAGGTCGGCGCCGTGGTCGGCTGAGTGCTCGGGAAGCCGCCCAGCGACGGGGTCGGTACCGGCACCACCGGGACCGCCGGCGGCGTGAAGTGGTGGTGCCGTGGCTGCGTCTGGGTGGTCGTGGGAGTCGGCGTCGCGGTGGCGGGCACGCCGTCGGCCCCGAACATGTTCCAGGCGGTACCGGAGAATTCCGGGGTCGGGAACTGCTGGACCGGCAGCGACGCGAACGCGTCCTCCGCGAACGAATGCCAGATGCGAGCCGGCCAGTAACCACCGAAGCCACCGCCGACGTTGCCGCCCAGGTTGTCCAGGGTCTCGCTGGACTTGTCGCTCTGGCTCTGGGTGAAGATGCCGACGCTCAGCGCGTACTGCGGGATCGCTCCGACGAAGAACGCCGACTTGGAGTTGTCGGTGGTACCGGTCTTGGCGATGATCGGGCGGCCGTCATCCATGGCCGCCGCGGTGCCGGTGCCGTTCACGGTGTCGAACGACATCGCGTACTGGACCTGTGAATCCCGGTCCGGCGTCAGCACCTGGTTGGTCTTGACCGCGGCCGTCTTGTTGTAGCTGGCCGACTTGATCTGCTGGATCAGGTGGGCCGCGTGATAGGTGCCATTGTTGTCCAGCGTGGCCAGCATGGTGTCCTGCTCGTTGACCGACAGCGAGTCCTGGCCCAGGGCCATACCGACGTGGCCGATGTCGCCGGTGAGCCCGGATGCAGTGGTGTTCACCCCGAACTGCTGGGCCATGCTGACGACTTCCTTGGTCCCCACCCGGTGGATGAGGTCGGTGAACGCGGTGTTGGACGACTGGGCCTCGGCCTGAGCCACGCTCATCGGGCCGTAGTCGTCGTTGTCGTCGTTCTTTTCCTCGAAATAGCTCTGGCCGGCGTCGCTCTGGGAACGGGCGGCGGGCGTCAGCTTCTCGCTGTCCGGCGGGATCCACAGCGGGCTGTACCCGTCCAGCTTGGTGGTCTGCACGTTCATGCCCTGGTTGACCGCGGTGGCCAGCACGTAGGGCTTGAACGAGGAACCCACCTGCTCCCGGGTGAGCACGCTGTTGAGCTTGCAGGTGTTGTGGCAGTCCTTGACGCTCAAGTCCTGCCCGGGACCGCCGTAGAAGGCCACGATGGCGCCGGTCTGCGGGTTCTGTACCTCGGCTCCGATCATGGCGTAGGACGGAAGGGCACCGCCGTCCTCGGCCATCTGCTTCACGTTGGTCTTCACCGCGGAGTACAGCTGGTCCATCATCGGCCTGCTGATCGTGGTCACGATGCGCAGGCCGTCGTTGTCCCACTGGGCCGAGCTGAGGTGGTAGTTGGCCTGCAGCTCGTTCTTCACGGTGTCCAGGACGTACTGGTCGTACGGTTCTGAACCGGCCGTCTGGTCATGGGCCTGGTACGGCTTGGGGAACGTCAGGCTGGCCGCCTTGGCCGCGCTGATGTCTCCCATCGCGACCATGCCGTTCAGCACGTAGTGCCAGCGCTGCTTCAGGGCCGGCAGGCCTGCTGTGGTCGGGTAATAGCTCGGGCTCTGGATGATGGCCGCGATCTCGGCGGCCTGGGCCACGGTGAGCTGGCTGGCCGAGACGCCGAAGTAGGTCTTGGCCGCGGCCCCGACCCCGTAGGCCCCGTTGCCGAGGTAGATCGTGTTCAGGTAGTTGGTCAGGATCCAGGCCTTGGACTTCTCCTTGGCCACCTTGAGCGCGACGAAGATCTCCTTGATCTTCCGGGTCGCGGTCTGCTGGGTCCCGATGTTGGCGTAGTAGTTGCGGACAAACTCCTGGGTGATGGTCGAGCCACCCTGCAGCGAGCCCTGGCTGCCGCCGCTGTTGAACACGTCCTCGTAGGCGGCCCGGACGATGCCCTTGGGCGAGACCCCGCCCTCGTTGTAGAAGCTCCGGTCTTCGGCCGCCACCACCGCGTCCCGCATGTAGGGCGAGATCTGGTTGTAGGTCAGCAGCTGGCGGTCGGTCGTGCCGAGCGTGCCGGCCACGGTCTTGCCGTCGCTGAAGTAGACGGTGGACTGCTGCTGGGTCGCGGCCTGGGCCGCGTCCGTGGGGACCTCGGTGGTGGCGTAGGCGTAACTGACCCCGGCCACTACGAGCAGGACGAAGCCGCCGAAGCCGGCCGCGGCCACGCCGAGGACCTTCTTCCACGTCCAGTGCCGCCACCAGCTGCCCTTGACCTTGACCCGGTTCGGGCCGGTCCCAGTGCCGCGGCCACCACCGCGGCCGCCGTTCCCGCCGCGGCCGTTGCGCGGGCCGGGACCGCCGGGGCCACCTGCACCAGGGCCACGGCCACCCGGACCACGGCCACCGGGACTGCGGCGAGGGCCGGTCCCGTAGCCGTCGCTGTACTGGTCGGCCGGCCTCGGCTCGAAGCGCGGCCGGGCCGGCCGCTGGCGATCACCGGCCAGCCGCGCCTGGTTGTCGTTGGGGACCAGTCGCGGCCGGGGCCGTTCACTGGGCACGCGCTGCGACGGATAGCCGTCATCCCGGCGCCGCCGGCCCGCGTAGGACCCGGTGTTGGCGTGGGACGCGGGACCAGGACGCGGTTCCGCGTTCTGGTACCCGCGCGACCCGTTGCGGGAAGCCGCGTGTTCTGGCCACCGCTGGTCGCGATCCCAGCCGTCGCCTGGCTGCGAGCCATACGGCCCACTGACGTCTCTGCTGCTCACACATCCTCGCTGTTAGCTGAGCGGAAGCGGCTAGGCAGCACCGCCGAAACCTAAACGGTACTCACGGGAGTCTGCCGCCGCTGGCACGTCCGCCCTATCGCGCCGTCGCGATTCAACGTGCCTTCCGGTGCATTTCCTGTGACTTACGGTGTTATCTAATGGGCCTCGCGTTACTCCTGTGACCCGCAAGCGTTGCGGGCGCTGCGGCTCACATTAGCTATTTCCGGGGCCAGGTCCCCACGTCAGCCAGCTGACAGATTGGTTACGCTCACTGGCCGGTACGGGCGCGACGTCCACGCCGGACCGGGGGCTCGCCCGTGCCAAGAACGTAGGACGTCGCCAGATGGTTCCAGGCGCAATTTTGGCAGACTTCGACCACATAAACCCGGAATTCGCCGTATTCGGCGGCCATCTCGGTCAGCTCCGGGCCGCGCTTCACCCGGCCTGCGTATTGCCCCAGCTCATCCCCGTACACGTAGGTGACGTGGGTCAGGTTGGTCTTCCGGCAGATGGGGCAGCGGGCCTCGGTCGGCTCCCCGTGAAACTTGGCCGCTCTCATCAGGTACGGATGCGCGTCGCAGACGTCGGTCACCGTGGTGTGACCGGCGTACACGGACGCGAGTGTGGCCCGGCGGGCCAGCCCGTAGTCGACGACGGAACGCCTCGTCCTCATGGTCCACAGCGTACGTCGGAACCCCCGGCCAAGCCGAGTCCGGATATGCCCCCCTTGCGTGACCCTGGATGGATCTATATCATCCTGATGTATCGGCTCGATACATCGACGTGAAACATCGGGCTGATACATCGAAACGGCAACACCTGCTAAAAGATCTTCGTTCAGCATCCGGAACGGCAGCGGGGGCTCGCCGACAGGCGGGGGTGGCAATGTGACAGGTAAGCGATCCGGCGTACTGGAGCTGGCCGTACTCGGGATCCTGGATGGATCACCGATGCACGGCTATGAGCTGCGCAAGCGGCTCAGTTCGGTACTGGGAGCGTTTCATGCGTTCTCGTACGGATCGCTGTATCCGTGCCTGAAAGATCTGCTGGTCCGGGGCCTCATCGCCGAGGAAGACCCGGACCCCGGGGCCCGCGCCAGCCGCCGGTCCCGCATCGTCTACCGGCTCACCGCGGACGGCAAGGACCGGCTGCACGAGCTGCTGAGCGAAGCGGGCCCGAACTCGTGGGACGACGACGGTTTCGGAGTGCACTTCGCCTTCTTCGGGCAGACCCGGGCGGACGTCCGGCTGCGCATCCTGGAGGGCCGCCGCAGCCGGCTGGAGGAACGGATGGAAAGCGTCCGGGCCGCGTTCGCGCGGACCCGGGAACGGGTGGACAGCTACACCCTCGAGCTCCAGCGCTACGGCCTGGAGTCGGTTGAGCGGGAGGTCCGCTGGCTGAACGAGCTGATCGCCACGGAACGGCAGCAGGAACAACTACAACGCATGAGCAAGGACAAAAAGGAGTCTTCCTGATGGGTTCGGTACGTGTGGCCATCGTGGGCGTGGGCAACTGCGCTTCTTCCCTCGTCCAGGGCCTGGAGTACTACAAGGACGCCGACGACAGCAGCCGGGTGCCTGGGCTCATGCACGTCAGGTTCGGCCCGTACCACGTGCGGGACGTGGAAGTGGTCGCCGCCTTCGACGTGGATGCCAAGAAGGTCGGCGTGGACGTGGCCGACGCGATCAACGCCAGCGAGAACAACACCATCAAGATCGCGGACGTCCCGCCCACCGGCGTGACCGTCCAGCGTGGCCCGACCTTCGACGGCCTGGGTGAGTACTACCGCGACATCATCACCGAGTCCGACCAGCCCGCCGTGGACGTGGTGGCCGCGCTGCGCGAGGCCCGCGTCGACGTGATGGTCAGCTACCTGCCGGTCGGCTCGGAGCAGGCGGACCGCTTCTACGCCCAGTGCGCGATCGACGCGGGCGTCGGGTTCGTCAACGCGCTGCCGGTGTTCATCGCCTCGAACCCGGAGTGGGCGGCCAAGTTCACCGCGGCCGGCGTGCCGATCGTCGGCGACGACATCAAGTCGCAGGTCGGCGCCACCATCACCCACCGCGTGCTGGCCAAGCTGTTCGAGGACCGCGGGGTCGAGCTGCTGCGCACCTACCAGCTCAACGTGGGCGGCAACATGGACTTCAAGAACATGCTGGAGCGCACCCGGCTCAAGTCCAAGAAGATCTCCAAGACGCAGTCCGTCACCTCCCAGATCCCGCACGAGATGGCCGGCGCGGACGTGCACATCGGACCGTCGGACCACGTGCCCTGGCTGGACGACCGCAAGCTGGCCTTCGTCCGGCTCGAGGGCCGGGCCTTCGGCGACGTGCCGCTCAGCCTGGAGTACAAGCTGGAGGTCTGGGACTCGCCCAACTCGGCCGGTGTGATCATCGACGCCCTCCGGGCGGCCAAGATCGCGCTCGACCGGGGCATCGGCGGCCCGATCACCTCGGCGTCCTCGTACTTCATGAAGTCGCCGCCGGAGCAGTTCGGCGACGACGTCTGCCGCGACCTGGTGGAGAAGTTCATCCAGGGCGAAGTGGAGCGCTAGTCGCTCAGCTCCGTCGCTTACCTGGCGCCGGGCCGGGGCACCGTTAGGCTGAACAGGTGCCCCTGCCCGGCGTTTCTCGTACCCGCCGATCCTCGTTCTCGGTGGACCTGCGGTCGGTGCTCAGCGAACAGGGCTTCCGCCGGCTGTTCACGACCCGGCTGATCTCCCAGGCGGGCGACGGCATCTACACGTCCGGGTTCGGCGCCTACGTGTTCTTCTCGGCGACCACGTATCCCAATCCGGCCGCCGCCGCCGAGGCGTTCGCCGTGCTGTACCTGCCTTACTCCTTCATCGGGCCGTTCGCCGGCGTCTTCATCGATCGCTGGTCGCGGCGGCAGATCCTGCTGGTCTCGGCGCTCGTCCGGGCCGTTCTGGTCGCCATCACCGCGCTGCTGATCGGCGCGGGCGAACTGGGCGTCCCGCTGTACGTGAGCGCGCTGGCCGCCCTCGGCGTGAACCGGTTCTTCCTGGCCTCACTGTCCGCCGCCCTGCCCCACGTGGTGCCGCACGACAAGCTGGTCATGGCCAATTCGGTGGCCCCGACCATCGGCGGGATCGTGACCACGGTGGCCGGGGTGGCCGGGGTGGGCATCCGGTTGCTGCTGGGCGGTGGCCACGGCGGCGCGGCCGTGATCGTGCTGGTCGCCGCGGCGTGCTATCTGCTGGCCGGCCTGGCCGCCTCGGCCATGTCCCGTGACCTGCTCGGCCCGGTGCACCAGCCGGGCCACGAACCGGGCGCGCTCGGCCAGGAGCTGCGAAACGTGCTGCGCGGCCTGGTCGCGGGGGTGCGGTACCTGTCCCGGCGGCCGGGGCCGACCGGGGCCCTGGGTGCCGTCGGCAGCTACCGGGTGCTGTTCGGGATCGCGTTCCTGATGTCGATCCTGCTGTACCGGAACTACTTCTACCCCGGCGGCAACGGGAACGCCGCCCTCAGCCACTTCACCCTGGTCGTGGTGGTGACCGCGGTGGGCTACGGCCTGGCCGCGGTCATCTCACCGTGGATCACCCGCCGGCTGACCAAGCACACCTGGATCACCATCCTGCTCGCCGCGTCCGGCCTGGTGATGGCGGTGGGGGCCACCTTCCGCCAGCTGCCGTTCCTGCTGATCGGGTTCGTGCTCGGGCTCACCGGGCAGGGCATCGCGATCTCGGCCACCACGATCGTCCAGGAGCAGACCAGCGACACCTACCGGGGCCGGGCCTTCGCCCTGTACGACATGATGTTCAACGGCATCTTCGTGGCCGGGGCCGTGATCGGGGCGCTGATCATCCCGGTCGACGGCAAGTCCTATCCGCTGATCGCGGTGACCGCGGCCGGCTACCTGCTCGCGGCCCTGGCCTACGGCCGGTACGGCACGGACCGGCCGGGTCAGGAACCGGACCCGGCGGACCCGTCCTCTTCGTCCGCCGGCGGCACGGACAGTCCCTCGGCCTCGGCCCAGCGCAGCAGCTCGTGAGTGGCCCGCTCCGGGCCGATCAGGCCCTGGTCGATCCGGAGCTCGAGCAGGAAGTCGTACGCCTGGCCAACCAGCGGGCCGCCGGGGATGCCAAGGATCCGCATGATGTCGTTGCCGTTGAGCTCGGGCCGGAGCCGGGCCAGCTCCTCCTCCTGCGACAACCTGGTGATCCGCTCCTCCAGGTCGTCGTAGGCCCGGGCCAGCCGGTCGGCCTTGCCCCGGTTCCTGGTCGTGCAGTCCGCCCTGGTCAGCGCGTTCAGCCGGGTCAGCAGCGGACCGGCGTCACGGACGTAGCGGCGGACCGCGGAGTCGGTCCACTCGGCGTCGCCGTATCCGTGGAACCGCAGGTGCAGCTTGACCAGCTCGGACACGTCGGCCACCACGTCCTTGGGGAACCGGAGGGCGGCCAGCCGCTTCCTGGCCATCTTGGCCCCGACCACTTCGTGGTGGTGGAAGGCGACCCGGCCGTCGGGCAGCTTGGACCGCGTCTTCGGCTTGCCGATGTCGTGCAGCAGGGCCGCCAGCCGCAGCACCAGGTCACCGTTCAGGCCGTAGCGGTCCTCCAGCCCGATGGCCTGCCGCAGCACGGTGAGCGAATGCTGGTAGACGTCCTTGTGCCGGAAGTGCTCGTCGGCCTCCAGCCGCAGCTGCGGGACCTCGGGCAGGATCCGGCCGGCCACCCCGGTCTGCACCAGCAGGTCGATGCCGCGGGCCGGGTCGGGGGTGAGCATCAGCTTGGTCAGCTCGTCGGTGATCCGCTCGATGGACACGTCTTCCAGCAGCTGCCCGGCGTGCCGTCCCATGGCCTCCCGCACGTCATCAACCACCGTGAAGCCCAGCTTGGCGGTGAACCGGGCCGCCCGCAGGATGCGCAGCGCGTCGTCGGAGAACGATTCATCCGGCGAGCCGGGCGTCCGCAGCGCCTTCTCGTTCAGCGCGGCCAGGCCACCGAACGGATCGACGAGCTCGAAATCGGGCAGCCGGGCGGCCATGGCGTTGACGGTGAAGTCCCGTCGGCGCAGGTCCCCCTCGAGCGAGGTGCCGTAGTGCACCGTCGGTTTGCGCGACCGGGGCACGTACTCCTCGCTCCGGTAGGTGGTCACTTCCAGGATGCTGTCGTTCTTCCGCAGCCCGACCGTGCCGAAGTCGATGCCCACCGTCCACACCCTGTCGGCCCACTGGTCCACGATCCGCAGGATCTCGGCGGGGGCGGCGTTGGTGGTCAGGTCGAAGTCGCCGGGGTCGCGGCCGAGGAACACGTCTCGCACCGGGCCGCCGACCAGGGCCAGTTCGTAGCCGTGCTTGGCGAACCGGCGCCCGAGTTCACCGGCGACCGGCGACACCTGTTGCAGCCGGAGCAGGGCCGCAGCGGCTCGGCGCTGGTCGTCGTTCAGCGGGTTCACGGGGCTCACCAGAGGCGGGGAAGTGGAATTCGGCACGGCCATCGAGGGTATTGAGGGGACAGGGGTCAGGAAAAGCGAGGATACCTGGCTGGCGGGGGCGGCCGCTGGTGGGGCAACCGGGAAAAGAGGATGCGATCGACGTGCAGCAATCGCTTGGGGGGACCGTCGGATCGTCTCGCACCGCGTCCCTTTTCCGGAAACGGCAATAACATTTCTGGCGTGCCCTGTCAGCATGCCGCGCCGGGATCCCCCGCCCGGGCGACGGTCTCCCTCGCCCTCGTCGCCGCTCTCATCGCGGCGGCCGGCGCCTGCATGCTGGGGTCGATGCCAGCCGCACGAGCCGCCGAAGGCGCGGCGGCATCGTCCCGGTCGCCCGCGTTGGTGGTCATCAATTCGGTCAGCCCGCAGGTAGCACGCCCGGGCAGCACGGTGACCGTATCGGGCACCGTGACCAACACCTCGCACGCCGCGCTGTCCGGGGTCTCGGTCGTGCTCCGGTCGTCGGCATCCTCGCTGGCCTCCCGGTCCGACCTGACCTCGTACGCCCAGGGCAAGCTGGATGCCGACACCGCGGTCGGCGACCCGGCCACGGTCACCGCCAGCCTGGCCCGGGGGGCCACCGCCCCGTGGAAGTTGTCGCTGTCGGTGACCGCGATCGGCATCAGCCAATTCGGGGTGTATCCGCTGGCGGTGCAGGCCGACGACGGGGCCGGGGCCGCGATCGGCGTCGAGCACACCTTTCTGCCGTACTGGCCCGGTGCGTCGGCGGCGGGCGTGACCCACCCGTTGCAGGTCGCCTGGGTCTGGCCGCTGATCAGCCCGCCCCAGCAGGGCGTCTGCACCGCGCTGACCAGCAACAGCCTCGCCACCAGCGTCGCCTCCGGCGGCCGCCTGAACACGCTGCTCAGCACCGGGTCGGCCTACCCGAAGGCCGACCTGACCTGGGCCGTGGACCCGGGCCTGCTGGCCAGCGTCTCCACCATGACCCGCAGCTACCAGGTGGGCGCCAAAACCGACTGTTCCGGCAGCGGACAGCAGCACGCCAGCACGGCCGCGGCCCAGTGGCTGTCCGGGGTACGGGCCACCGCCGCCAGCCAGCAGTTGTTCACCACCCCCTACGACGACGTCGACGTGGCCGCCATGACTCACCAGGGCCTCGACAACGACCTCCGCAGCGCCTACAGCCTGGGGCGGTCAACCGCTGGTTCCCTGCTGGGGCAGTCCGGCAGCGCGGGGGCGATCGCCTGGCCCGCCGACGGGCTGGCCGACTCGAGCGTGCTGGGCAACCTGGCGGTCAACAAGATCAGCACCGTGATCCTGGCCAGCAGCGAGATGCCGTCGACCGGCTCCTCGTTCAGGGGGGACGACGCGGTGACCAGCACACCCACACCGACCGGTACCACGATGAAGGTGCTGCTGGCCGACTCCACCCTTACCAGCGTGCTCGGCTCGGCCACGTCGGCTCCGGGCAGCACCTTCGCGGTCAGCCAGCGCTTCCTGGCCGAGACCGCCCTGATCGAGGCCGAGGACCCGGGGGTCGCGCGTTCGGTGGTGGTCGCGCCGCCGCGGGAATGGAACCCGTCATCCGGGCTGGCCAGTGACCTGCTCAGCGAGACCACCAGCACCCCGTGGCTGTCTCCGGCCTCGCTGTCGGCGCTGGCCGGATCGGCCGGGAGCGGCAGCCAGACGTCCCGGCAGGCGCCGCCGGACAACCAGATCAGCGGCAACGAGCTCACCGGCAGCTATCTCCAGCAGGCCGGGCGGCTCGACCGGGCCGTACGGTCGCTCAAGAGCATCCTGGCTCAGCCCAAGCAGCAATACCTCAACCAGCTGAGCACCGGCGTGGCCGCGACCGAGTCGTCCGCCTGGCGGGGCCACGGAGCCGCCAACGCCGACGGCGTGGCCATGCTGCACCGGGTGTCGGGCTACCTGTCCGGCGTCAACGACAAGGTGCAGATCATCAACTCCGGCCGGATCACGCTGGTCGGGTCGTCCGGCTCACTTCCGCTGTCCATCTACAACGGGCTCAAGGAGGCCATCCGGGTCCGGTTGCAGGCTTCCGAGCCACCCAACAGCCGGCTGACGGTCAGCGGATACACCCCCAAGGGCCTGATCACGATCGGGGCCGGGCAGACCGAGACGGTCAAGGTGGCGGTCAAGTCCAGCGCGGTCGGCAGCACCAACATGGAGCTCCAGCTGTTCGGGCAGAACGGGCGTCCGCTGCCCGGTGGCCCGGTGGCCCTTACCGTGCAGTCCTCGCAGTTCGGGACGACATTGCTGATCATCATCTTCGCCGCCCTGGGCGTTCTGGTGCTCACCGCGATCGCGCGGGCCATCCGCCGCGGGCTGCGGGACACCCCGCCAGACCCGCCGTCGGGGCCGCCGCCAGGCACACCGGACGACTCACCCCGAAGCGCTCCCGGCCTGGCCGCAGAGGGCAGCGACGAGGCAAAACGATCACCTGCGATGCCCTCCGGGGCCGATGGAGCCGCTACCGTCGGAGGAGACAACGACGGCACCGAGACCCGCTACCCACCGGAGGCCCCGGATGATTACGCCCGACCACGAGACTGGGCCAGGTACACCTGACCGCAGGCTCTGCGCTGGCACGGGCACCAGCCGGCGTTTCCCCCGGGCGGGTGTGACGTGAGTACCCGTTACCCCGGCGACGATCCGGGCCGGACCTACCAGTACCCACCGCGTCGCGGCGACCACGACGAGCAGGACCAGGCCGAGCAGTGGGAGGACGACGACCAGCCCCGGGCCGGGGAACGGCAGCCGGCCTTCTACCCGGCCGAGCCGCCCGAACGCCAGCCCGCTTTCTATCCCACGGAGCCGGACGAGCCGCAGCCGGCCTTCTACCCGGCCGATCCCGACGAGCCGCAGCCCCGGTTCCGGCCCGCCGAATCGGATGAGCCCCAGCCGAGGTTCCGGCCCGCTGAACCAGATGAGCCCCAGCCCCGGTTCCGGCCCGCCGAACCGGGGCGCGACGATTACGGCCGCCACGCCGCTCCGGAGCGGTCCGGCTATGACCAGGACCGCCGGGACGAGCCACCGGCCCGGCATGACGAACCACCCCGCCGGGTCGCCGCCGACGGCTACCGCAGCCCAACCACCTGGAGCGGGGCGCCCGCTCCGGCAGCCCCGCCGGGCCGCGAGGCGGGCGGCTGGTACCAGGAGCCGGAAGACCCCCCACCCGGCCGGCCGGGTGGGGGGCCGGGCGACCGGCGAACCGGGCCGCCGCCGGACCGCGGCCGCCCCGAGCCGGCCGACCAGGGTGAGCGAGCCTGGTGGGACGACGCGTTCCGGCCCCCCGGCTCCGGTACCCGGGCCCCCGCCGGTCCGCCCGGGCCCGCTGAGCCGCCCCGGGTACCCGGGCGCCCCGCGCCGCGGCGGCCCGAACGCCCCCGCCCGCCCTCGGCCATGGGCTACGGCGTCCCGCCGGGTGAGCTGACCCAGCCGATCCAGATCTTCCAGCCGCAGCCGCGGTTCATCGCCAACCCCTACACGGCCCAGGAAGATTACCTGGACGTGGTGGCCGAGGAGACCTCCCTCGACCTGCTGCGCGAGCGGCCGGCCAGCACCGGGCCAAGCCTGGGCCGGTCCACCAAATCGATGGCCATCGGCACGCTGCTGTCCCGGGTGACCGGGTTCCTGCGCACGTTCGTGTTCGTGTTCGCGCTCGGCAGCAAATTCCTGGCCGACGCCTACAACAACGCCAACACCATCCCCAACGCGGTCTACGACGTCATGATCGGCGGCGTGCTGACCAGCGTGGTGGTGCCGCTGCTGGTCAAGGCGGCCAAGGAGCACCGGGACGGCGGCGACGCCTACAACCAGCGGATGTTCACGCTCACCGTGCTGGCCCTGGGCGCGGTGACGATCGTGGCCACGGCCGCGGGGGGCGTGCTGGTGGATCTGTACGCCTCGCAGGTGCACGGGCGCGAGCACCAGCTGATGGTGGTGTTCGCCTACTTCTTCATCCCGCAGATCTTCTTCTACGGGCTGAGCTCACTGATCGGGGCGATCCTCAACACCAGAGACAGCTTCGCCGCGCCCATGTGGACCCCGATCATCAACAACGTCGTGGTGATCGTGGTCGGCCTGCTGTTCGTGGCCACGGTCGGGCTGAACAAGACCCCGAGCAACGTGCCTTCCAGCGGCGTTCTGCTGCTCGGAATCGGGACCACGCTGGGCATCGTCATCCAGACCGTGGCCCTGGTCCCGGCCCTGCGCAAGGTGGGCTTCCGGTGGCGGCCCCGATTCGACTTCCGGCGGGCCGAGCTGAGCGAGATCGGCCGGATGGCCGTATGGATGTTCGGCTACGTGGTCTCCACCCAGATCGGCTTCATCGTCACCACCAACGTGGCCAACACGGCCGGCACCCACATCCAGGGTGTCGGTGTGTCGGCCTACAACTACTCCTACGCCCTGTTCCTGCTGCCGTACGCGATCATCGGGGTCTCGGTGACCACCGCCCTGCTCCCGCGGATGAGCAAGAACGCCGCCGAGGGCCGGTTCCAGCAGGTCAGCGACGACTTCTCCTACAGCATCCGGCTGTCATCGGTGATCCTGGTGCCGGCCGCGCTGCTGCTGGCGGTGCTGGGCGCGCCGGTGTGCGAGTTCTTGTTCTCCTACGGCAGCATGAGCACCCCGGACGCCCGGTTCGTCGGCGAGGCGTTCGGCGCGTTCTCGCTCGGCCTGATCCCGTTCGTCATCTTCCAGCTGCTGCTGCGCGTGTTCTACGCCATGCACGACAGCCGGACCCCGGCCATCATCGGCTTCCTGACCATGATCGCCACCGTAATCGGCAACTTCGCCGTCCTGGCCCTCCTGCCCTCCGGCCAGGTCGTGATCGGCATGGCGTTCGTCTACGGCCTGACCAGCGTGTTCAGCGCGGCGATCGCCTGGCGGCTGCTGAACCGCCGGATCGGCAGCCTGGACGGTAGAGTCGTGACCCGCAGCCTGGTCCGGATGCACGTGGCCACGATCCCGGCCTTGATCTTCGCCGTGGTGACCATTGTCACCGTCGGGGTGATCCTGCACCCCGGCCCGGTGTACGGGTTCATCGTCACGCTGGTCGGCGGCGGCGGGGCCCTGCTGCTCTACGTCATCGTGGCCAAGACGCTGCGGGTGGACGAGCTGAGCCAGCTGATGCGTATGGTCGGCGGCCGGTTCGGCCGCCGATCGCAGCCGAGCCCGGGCCGATGAGGACGTACGCCAGGTGTCCAGAACATGTCAAGCCCGCGACCGGCCTGGGATGTGGGACGGGGACGTGGGACCATAGATATGAGACATCGACGCCAATCGCGTATACCGGTTTACACGGGGCCGTTCGCTCGTAGCCCCGCTGGGAGGGCAAAGCGTCTTACCATTGGGGATACCGACCGTGCCGCGTAGATGACTCCGCCGATCCGATGGGGACCTGGAAGGAGGGTCGAGAGCCAGCCCCGCTCTTGACGGGTGATGCATGAGCACGTACACCTCTGAACCGGGTACCAGGCTGGCTGGCCGCTACCGCCTCGAGGATCAAGTCGACGCGGGCGGCGGCTGGGCGCTGTGGAAAGCAATAGACGAGATACTGGCGCGCGCCGTCACCGTCCTGATGTTCGCGGAGAACTTCCCGCGCGTCCGGGAGGCGGTCACCGCAGCCCGGGCCGCCAGCCGCCTGAACGACTCACGCCTGTCCCAGGTGTTCGACGTCGATGACTCCGGCGAGCGGGCCTACATCGTCATGGAGTGGGTGGCCGGCGAATCCCTGGCCGACATGCTCAGCGACGGACCACTGGACCCGGCCTGGGCGGCCGCCCTGGTGGCCGAGGCGGCTCAGGCGATCTCGGTCGCGCACGCGGCCGGACTGGCCCATCTGAAGCTCGTCCCCGGCTCGCTGCGCTGGACATCCGGTGGCGGGGCCAAGATCACCGGCCTCGGCATGGACGCGGCCATCGCCGGCGCGGGCACCGCCGAGGACGGCGCCGAAGATCCCGCGGTCGTCGACACCCAGCAGCTGGCCTGGCTCATGTACGCCGCGGTGACCGGTTACTGGCCGGGCCCGCAGGACACCGGCCTGCCGCCCGCCCCCGTCATCGATGGATCGGTCTGCACCCCCCGGCAGGTGTCGGCGGGCGTGCCCGCGAGCATCGACTCGATCATCAGCCAGGCCATGTTCCAGCGGGCCGGCCGTGACGGCCAGACGATCAGCACCCCACTGGAGTTCGCCGACGCGCTGGCCGTGGTGGCCGCGCCCGCGGTGCCGACCCCGGTGCCGTACGAGGAGCTCGAGCAGAACAACCGGGCCGCCGAGGCCGGGCAGACGGCGCAGTACGGCACGGCCGGTGGCACCGACGCCGCGCCCTGGAACACGCCCGGACCGCCCACCCGCCGAGGTGGCCCCCCGAGCCGGGGCGGACGCGGACGCGGGGGACGACCACGGACCAGTGGCGCGGCCAAGGCCCTGATCAGCGCGGTGGTGGTGGTCATCCTGGTGGCCGTGGCCGCCGTGGCCTGGTCGTTCAGTCATTCTTCGTCGTCCGGCGGTGGTAACGCCAAGGCGGGCGGGGCCGGGACCAAGCACAGCAAGTCGGCCAGCCCGTCCACCGCTTCCAGCGTGGTGCTGAAGCCGGTGGGCGCCACCGCCGCCGACAACAGCGACCAGGCGGCGGCCGCGATCGACGGCAACGCCAGCACCGACTGGCACTCGCAGTACTACCTCAACAACCCGGTCTTCGGCGGCTACCGGCCCGGCAGTGGGCTGGTCATCGACATGGGCACGAAGGTCAAGCTCAGCCAGGTCAAGGTGCAGTTCGGCAACACCGGGGCTTCCTCGGTGCGGATCGGGATCGGCAACGCCGACAATCCGGCCTCCTACAGCGGCTTCACCACGGTGGCCAGTTCCACCACCGCGCAGGGGACCACCACCTTCAAGGTGAACAGTTCGGCCCAGGGCCAGTACGTGATGATCTGGTACACCAAGCTGCCCCCGCTGGCCGGGAGTTCCGACCGGTTCGAAGCTCAGGTTTACAACGTGGTTGTGCGCGGATCCAGCTGAAGCGCGCTGGCACACCGTGACCGATCTCAGCCTCTCGGGCCTTTCTGACGCTCAACTACTTGAGCGCCACGTCGAGGGCGACCCCGACGCGTTCGGCCTGCTGTTCCTGCGGCACCGCGACCGGCTGTGGGCGGTGGCGCTGCGGACGCTGTGCGACCCCGAGGAGGCGGCCGACGCCCTGCAGGAGGCGATGATCTCCGCGTTCCGCCGGGCGGGCGACTTCCGCGGCGATTCCGCCGTCACCACCTGGCTGCACCGGATCGTGGTCAACGCCTCGCTGGACCGGCTGCGGCGCAAAGCGGCCCACGCGGCCAGCTCGGTCGGGGACGAGGGCACCCTCGATCTGCTGGCCACCCAGGGGCGGGTACCGGCCACCACCGACCCGGCCAGTCACCGGGACACCACCCTGGACGTCGAGGCCGCCCTGCGGCTCATCCCGCCTGAGCAGCGGGCCGCACTGGTCCTGGTCGACATGCTGGGCTACCCGGTAGCCGACGCCGCGGCCGTGCTGGACATCTCGGTCGGGACGGTCAAGAGCCGTTGCGCCCGAGGCCGGGCCCGGTTGCTGCCCTACCTCGAGCACCTTCGCGGCGGCCCCACCGCAGATCCCGCGGCAGAAGACGGGATTTCACGGAACCGTACCGCTACCGGCAGCGTCTCACCTGGGCAGGGAGGAGATGGATGAGGCGGCAATCAGCGCACGTCGACGCGGAGGTCCTGGCTGAGCTCAGCGCGGGACTGATCGACGGCAAGCGCGCCACCCGGATTCACGCGCACCTGGCGGGCTGCCAGCGCTGCGCTCAGCGCAGTGCGTCGCTGGCCGAGATCAGCACGCTCCTGACCTCGGTGCCGTCGCCGCGTATGCCGGATGACGTGGTCACGCGGCTGAACGCGACGCTGGCCCGGGAAGCGGCGCACCGATCCGCCCCCGCGACCGCTCCGGCCCGGTCCAGCGACCAGGACACGGCGAATACGGTGGTCGAGTTCTCTCGCGCCGCCAGGGGCCGACGACGGGTCCTGGCCAGTCCCGTGGCCGCCCGGGCGTTCGCCGCCGCCGCAGCCGCCTGTGTGGTGGCCGCGGGCGGGTACACCGCGGTCCAGCTGACCACCGGCGGCTCGTCCACGCCCCTCGGCCCAGCCGCCGCGAACGGCCCGATCACGACCAAGCACACGGCCACCGCGGGCGGCGCGGCCCGCGGGCTGCCGACCGGCGGCGTGCATGCGCAACCGTTCATCCCCAAAACCGGTAACGGCGCAGGCAACGGGCCGGAACCGCAGCTGGCGTTCAAGGTCGTGGACAGCGGCATCGACTACGAGGCCACGAGCCTGCGCGCCCAGATCAAGACCGAGCTGAACAAGGTCACGTCCTCCGCCGCGGCCCGGTCCCTGCACATACCCACCCCCCAGCAGTACGCCTGCGTCAGCGACGTCACCGGAGGCACTGCCCCCGCGCTGGTGGACAAGGCCCGCTTCCAGGGCCGCCCGGCCACCATCATCGCGCTGTCGCACGTGGGGAAGCAGTTCAGCCAGGCCTGGGTGGTGGGATCGTCCTGCTCGGCCAGCAAAACGGACATTCTCAAGTACGTGACCCTGGCCACATCGGGCGGCTGACCGGCCTGGCTGTCCAGGCTGCCTGCGGGAATCAAAGCACCCTAGGATCGGTTGAATCCCGTGCCAGTCAAGGAAGGGCAGCGAGAATGACCGCCGTGCGCAATGTCATCATCATCGGATCCGGCCCGGCCGGATACACCGCCGCGGTCTACGCGGCGCGCGCGCGGCTTGAGCCGCTTCTGTTCGAAGGCTCCGTGACCGCGGGCGGTGCGCTGATGCAGACCACCGACGTGGAGAACTTTCCTGGCTTCCCCGACGGCGTGCTGGGTCCTGAGCTCATGGAATCGCTGCGGAAGCAGGCGGAGCGGTTCGGTACCGAACTCGTCACCGACGACGTGGTATCCGTCGACCTGGCCGCCAATCCCAAGGTCGTCCGCACCACCGACGAGACCTACCTGGCCAAGGCGGTCATCGTGGCCACCGGCTCCCGCTACCGCGAGCTGACCATTCCGGGGGAGAAGGAACTGTCCGGCCACGGGGTGTCCTGGTG
>DASXJM010000222.1:0-2694 GCA_036497405.1 Streptosporangiaceae bacterium
CATGGACGTGGTGTGGGCGGCCGCCGCTCCGGTCCGGGTCCGTGCCGTCTCCGACCGGCTCAACCAGGACCGCCCGCTGGCCTTCAACACCGTGCAGACGGTGATGGAGAACCTGTACCACAAGGGCTGGCTGACCCGGCACAAGAACGGGCGGGCCTACTGGTACCAGGCCGTCCGGTCCCGTGAGGACTACGTGGGCCAGCTGCTCAGCGAGGCCCTGGCGGTCACCCCCGACCCCACCGGCTCCCTGATTCGCCTGGTCGGCCGGATGGACCCGGCCGAGGTCGCCTCGCTGCGGGCCGCGCTGGACGCGGCCACGTCGCACCGGGCCGCCACGTCGGGCCCGCCCGCCTGACCCCGAGCGGCCTCCTGACCGCCCCCATCGGCGCTCTGACCCGGTCTGGGCCGAATCCTGCTGGCGCGAGAAGATGATCACATCCGCCCCGCAAAGAGACCGCGCCCGCGAGGAGACCTGAGCCCCCGATGACCACGGAAAAGCAAGCGCCGACCCGGCCCGTGCCGCCCTACGATGCCGAACTGGCCGCCGCCCTGGCCGCCTGGCCCGAGCTCCCGGTCAGCATCACCCCGGCGCTGATCCCGATCCGGCGGGCCCTGCCCCGGATCCCGCCCGCGGAGGTCATCGGCGACCGCCCGGTCGTGTACCGCGACCAGACCATCCCCGGGCCGGCCGGCGCGCCCGACCTCACGCTGGCGATCCTGGAGCGGCCGGACCGCCGCCCCGGCGGCCCGGCCGTGTACTACATCCACGGTGGCGGCATGATCATGCCCAACCGGTGGGCAGGCCTGGAGAAGGTGCTGGACTGGGTCACCGACCTGGACGCCGTCCTGGTCAGCGTGGAATACCGGGTGGCGCCCGAAGACCCCTACCCGGCTCCGCTCGACGACTGCTACGCGGGTTTGCTCTGGACGGCGGCCCAGGCCGCCGAGCTCGGCTACGACCCGGCCCGGCTGGCCATCGGCGGGGCCAGCGCGGGTGGCGGCCTGACCGCCGGGGTGACGCTGCGGGCCCGGGATGAGCGCGGCCCGGCCCTGGCCGCCCAGGTGCTCATCTATCCCATGCTCGACGACCGGAACGAGACCACTTCCAGCTACCAGTTCGACGGCTTCGGCCCCTGGGACCGGACCAGCAACGACACCGGCTGGGACGCCTACCTGGGCGACCGCCGCCGCACGGCCGGCGTCCCGGTCTACGCGGCCCCGGCCCGGGCCACCGACCTGTCCGGGCTGCCGCCCACGTTCATCGACGTGGGCAGCGCCGAGGTGTTCCGCGACGAGGACGTGGCCTACGCCAGCCGGATCTGGGCCGACGGCGGATCCTGCGAACTGCACGTCTGGCCCGGCGGCTACCACGGCTTCGACCAGTCCGCCCCCGGCACCGCGCTGGCCGACGCCATGGTCGCGACCCGCAACGCCTGGCTCCGGCGCACCCTGGCCGTCCCGCGCTGATCAAAACCCAGCCGCGAAAAACCCAGTCGCGCTCCGGGGTCCCGCCTGGGTTCAATGGACGGGTGACCGCCGATCCCGACCACGGGCCCGGACAGGAGCCGCGTGAGTTCGCCAAGGCGTTCCGCCGGTTCCTGGACTGGGTGCACTCGACGCCCGACTGGGGCGCGCCCGAGAACGAAGTGTCGGTGCTGGTCAGCGACCATCTGGGCGCCGAGGGCCAGCGCTACTCGGTGCTGACTCGCGAGCTGCCCCGGTACGAGCACGTGAACCTGCAGCAGGCCCTGGACGCCTGGTCGGCCCGGCCCGGCCGGACCGTCGACGTCCACGGCATCGCCATGCCGCCGCACTACGGCGAGGTGAGCCTGCAGCAGATGATCGCCGGGGAGGCGTTGCCGCCGCTGCGGCTGACCGCGCCCGCCCTGGTCGACCTGCCCAACGGCCCGGCCTCCACGCTGGGCTGCCTGCGGCTGGCGGTGCTGCTGGTCACCGACGACCAGGGCCGCTACGTGGTCATGATCCAGGGGCCCCAGCGAGCACCGCATGGACCTGCTGGTGGAGGTGGCAGGCCTCCCGGTCGACCGGGCCCAGGCCCTGCAGGCCGACCTGGACCGGCTGCGCTCCGAGCTCAACGTCTACCGCGGCCACCTGCTCGACGCCAGCCTGGATGGCCGGGGCGCGGTGGTACTCAGCTTCGCCACCCCGCCCGGGCTTGGCCGCGACGACGTGGTCCTGCCCGACCCGGTCCTGAACCGGATCGAACGGCACGCCCTCGGCGTAGCCAGTCACCGCGAGGCCCTGCTGGCCGCGGGCCAGCACCTCAAGCGGGGCCTGCTGCTGTACGGGCCGCCCGGCACCGGCAAGACCCACACCGTCCGCTACCTGCTGGGCCAGATGGACGGCTACACCCGGCTGGTCCTGACCGGCCGGACCCTGTATGCGGTGGGCGCGGTCACCGACCTGGCTCGCGGCCTGCTGCCGGCCGTGATCGTGCTGGAGGACGTGGACCTGGTGGCCGAGGAGCGGTCGATGGGCCCGGCCTCCAGCCCGGTGCTGTTCGACCTGCTCGACGCCATGGACGGCGCGGCCCCCGACGCCGACCTGCTGTTCCTGCTCACCACCAACCGGGCCGACCTGCTGGAGCCGGCCCTGGCCGCCCGGCCGGGCCGGGTCGACGTGGCCGTCGAGGTCAGCCTGCCCGACGCGCCCGCCCGCCAGCAGCTGCTGGAC
>DASXJM010000223.1:0-9924 GCA_036497405.1 Streptosporangiaceae bacterium
GTGCCCGGTGACGGGACCTGATGAGCGGAAGGGGTGACTGTGAGCGGCGGCATTGCCTTCGTGTTCATGGCGATCGGGCTCCTCGCGGCGGTATTCGCGCTCGTTGTCGTCTGGCGCAGGTCCGGGACGGCCACGCTGAGAACCCCCGGTCCGCCGGCGGGCCCCGCCTCCAGCCCCGCCGCTGCCGCCACCAGCACCCCCGGCCGCACCGCGGAAGCCTCGGCCCTGGCTGCCCCAGCCGCAACGGATGTCCCAGCCGCATCCACCGCACCTGGTGCCCCAGCCGCAACAGCCGCGACACCAGCCACCACCGGCCCCTCCGCCACGGCCACCCCCGCGGCCCCAGCAACGTCAGCGACCTCAACCGGCGCGGCAGCCACCCCCGGCATCCCCGCCACCAAGACCCCGACGGCCGCCCCCGCCCCCCTGAACGCCGCCGCCCCCTTGGACCCCGCCGCCGTCTCGGCCGCGACCGCCCAGGCGCTGGAAGCCGCCAACCGCGACGCCGACCAGATCCGGGCCCGGGCCGAGACCGAAGCCACCGCGATCAGGTCCCAGGCCGAGCAGGCCGCCGAGCAGGCCCAGCAGGGCCGCCGCGACGTCGAAGCCGAGATCCGCGCGGTCAAGGACGAGGTTCGCGAGCTGCGCAGCGACCTGGAACGCCGCGAGAACCGGCTGGCCGACCGCGAGCAGCGGCTGGACAAGGAACTGCACCGCCTGGAGGACCGGTCGGCCGAACTGGATGAGCGCCAGCGCGCCCTGGCCGACCGTGCCGCCGAAGTCGATCAGCTGGACCACCAGCGCCAGACCGAGCTGGAACGGGTGGCCGGGCTGACCGCCGGCCAGGCCAAGGGTGAGCTGGTCGCCACCATCGAGAACCAGGCCAAGCGCGAGGCCGCCCTGATGGTGCGGGACATCGAGCATCAGGCCCGGTCCGAGGGGGAGAAGCGGGCCCGCAAGGTGGTCACGCTGGCTATCCAGCGGATCGCCACCGAGCAGACCAGCGAGTCGGTGGTGTCCGTGCTGCACCTGCCGGGCGACGAGATGAAGGGCCGGATCATCGGCCGCGAGGGCCGGAACATCCGGGCCTTCGAGTCGGTCACCGGGGTCAACCTGATCATCGACGACACGCCCGAGGCGGTCCTGCTGTCCTGCTTCGACCCGGTGCGGCGGGAGATCGCGCGGCTGACCCTGGAACGGCTGGTGCTGGACGGCCGCATCCATCCTCAGCGCATCGAGGAAGCCTACGAGCGCGGCAAGGCCGAAATCGAGCAGTTGTGCGTCCGGTCCGGTGAGGACGCTCTGGTCGAGCTGGGTATCACCGGCATGCACGATGAGCTGGTGAGCCTGCTCGGCCGGCTGCGCTACCGGACCAGCTACGGGCAGAACGTGCTCAAGCACCTGATCGAGTCGGCGCACATCGCCGGCATGATGGCCAGCGAACTGGGCCTGGACGCTAGCTTGATGAAACGCTGCGCGGTCCTGCACGACATCGGCAAGGCCCTGACCCACGAGGTCGAGGGCAGCCACGCGCTGATCGGGGGCGAGATCGCCCGGCGTTACGGCGAACCGGACGACGTCGTGCACGCGATCGAAGCCCACCACAACGAGGTCGAGGCCCGCACCGTCGAGGCCGTGCTGACCCAGGCCGCCGACGCGATCAGCGGCGGCCGGCCGGGGGCCCGGCGCGAGTCGCTGGAGGCCTACGTCAAGCGGCTGGAGCGGCTGGAGCAGATCGCCAACGCCCACGAGGGGGTGGAGAAGGTGTTCGCCATGCAGGCCGGCCGGGAGATCCGGGTCATGGTCAAGCCGGACAGCGTGGACGACATCCAGGCCCAGGTCATCGCGCGCGACGTGGCCAAGCAGGTGGAGGAGGAGCTGACCTACCCGGGCCAGATCCGCATCACCGTGGTCCGTGAGTCCCGCGCCATGGAATTCGCCCGATAACCTGATAGGCGTCATGGACGCCTCGCCTCGCACCTACGAGATCCGCACCTACGGGTGCCAGATGAACGCGCACGACTCCGAGCGGCTCGCGGGCCTGCTGGAGGACGCGGGTTATCAGCGCGCGGACACCGGCGCCACCCCTGATGTGCTCGTGTTCAACACCTGCGCGGTCCGGGAGAACGCCGCCGACCGGCTGTACGGCAACCTCGGGCACCTGCTGCCGACCAAGAACGCCACCCCCGGCATGCAGATCGCGGTCGGCGGCTGCCTGGCCCAGATGGAGCGGACCGCGATCACCAAGCGCGCCCCCTGGGTCGACGTGGTGTTCGGCACGCACAACATCGGTGCCCTGCCCGGCCTGCTGGAGCGGGCCCGGGAACGCGAGGAAGCCCAGGCCGAGTTCGAAGAGACGCTGGAGACGTTCCCGTCCGTGCTGCCGGCCCGGCGGGAATCGGCCTACGCGGCCTGGGTCGCGATCTCGGTCGGCTGCAACAACACCTGCACCTTCTGCATCGTGCCCAGCCTGCGTGGCAAGGAGAAGGACCGCCGGCCCGGGGACATCCTGGCCGAGGTGCGGTCGCTGGCGGCCGACGGCGTCATCGAGGTGACCCTGCTCGGGCAGAACGTGAACTCCTACGGTGCCGAGTTCGGCGACAAGCAGGCGTTCGGCAAGCTGCTGCGCAGCTGCGGGGAGATCGGCGGGCTGGAGCGGGTCCGGTTCACCTCGCCGCACCCGCGCGACTTCACCGACGACGTCATCGAGGCCATGGCCCAGACCCCGAACGTCATGCCGCACCTGCACATGCCGCTCCAGTCCGGCTCCGACACTGTGCTCAAGGCCATGCGCCGGGCCTACCGGCGGGACCGCTACCTGGCCATCCTGGACCGGGTCCGGGCCGCCATTCCCGACGCCGCGATCACCACCGACATCATCGTCGGCTTCCCCGGTGAGACCGAAGCCGACTTCGAGCAGACCCTGGACCTGGTCCGCCAGGCCCGGTTCGCGGGCGCGTTCACGTTCCTGTACTCGCCCCGGCACGGCACCCCGGCCGCCAGTATGCACAGCGACGTTCCGCCCGAGGTGGTGCAGGAGCGCTACGACCGGCTGGTCGAGCTGGTCAGCGAGGTCACCTGGGTCGAGAACAAGCGCCTGGTCGGGCGGACCGTCGAGGTGCTGGTGGCCGAGGGTGAGGGCCGCAAGGACGCCGCCACCCACCGGATGTCGGGCCGCGCCCCAGACAACCGGCTGGTGCACTTCACCCCCGAGGGCACCGAGCCCCGGCCCGGCGACCTGGTCACGGTGACGATCTCCCGCGCCGCGCCGCACTACCTGGTCGCCGACGGCGCCCCCGCCGCCGTACGCCGCACCCGCGCCGGCGACGCCTGGCAGCAAAGACTGGCCGGCCGCGCCCCGGATTCTCATGATGGAAGGTTGGTGGGTGAGGCCGCCCGGCCGCCCGTGGTCCTGGGCATGCCGGCGCTATCCCGTCCCGTCTGACGGACCGGTTTCCCCGGAATCGCCGTCCCGCTTGCGGCGGGGCAGGAACCCCACCTCGATGCGTTCGAACCGCTTGCTGCGCTGGGCCTTGGCCTGGCGGGCGTAGGCCCGCCGGTCGCCCGGGGTCAGGGTCACGTTGTCGGTGAACGGGGTCAGCAGCGCCCGCGGGTACATGCGGTTGACCCGCACCACGTTCACCTCCACGCTCAGCAGCAGGGTGATGGCGGTGAGGAACAGGTAGGCCAGCAGCCCCAGCACGATGGCGAAAACCGCGTTGGTCTCGCTGGCGTGCTGGACATGCCGGGCGTAGGAGATCCCGAACGTCTGCAGCAACTGCCAGCACACCGCGGCGGTGATGGCTCCCGGCAGCACCTCGCGCACCGACAGCCGCCGGGCCGGCGCCCACCGGAACGCGAAGATGCCCACGGCCACGTTGATCAGCACCGCCACCGCCACCGCCAGGTACTTCTCGGTCGTGCCGAGGAGCCCGACGCCACCGTCGCTCAGGATGGACAGCGAGGTCGTGGCCAGGAAGCCGAGCCCGATCACGGCCAGCAGGACCAGGCTCCGGCCCCGGGCGTGCAGCGGATTGGGACGGCTGTCACGGGGGATGGCCCACATGGTGTTACTGGCGTACTGGAACGCCTGCGCCACGCCGAGCGCGCCGTACACCGAGCTGATGATGCCGATGATCAGCCCGGTCGGCCCGCCGCTGAGGTGCTCGGGCTTGCCCAGCTCCTGGCCGATCAGCGGGAACGAGTTCAGGGCCGAGGTCAGCAACTCCTGCTGCAGGTGGGCGTTCCCGCGCAGCACCACGCTCAGCACGGTGGAAGCGATCAGCAGCAGCGGGAACAGCGACACGAACGCGTAGTAGGTGATGATCGCGGCCAGGTAAGTGCCGAAATCGTCGAAGAACTTGTACACCACGGCCACCGGGAAGCCGAGCCACGCGTGCCTGCGCTGGAACCGGTCCGGGCCGTCCACGATCGCCACGCCCCTCTTCTACCCGGCGCATACCTGGTCATACAGCGGGTGGCCGAGGAGTGTCCCGGCCACCGGCCGCCGGTGAAACACTGGCAAGCATGGGTGCGCGTGTGATCGCCGTGGTCGGCCCGACCGCGGCCGGGAAGTCGGGTCTGGCCGTCGAGCTGGCCCGGGCCCTCGGTGGCGAGGTGATCAACGCCGACTCCATGCAGGTGTACCGGGGCATGGACATCGGTACGGCCAAGCTGACCCCGGCCGAGCGCCGCGGCGTGCCCCACCACCTGCTCGACGTCTGGGACGTCCGCCAGCCCGCCAACGTGGCCGACTACCAGCGGCTGGCCCGGCAGGCCATCGCCGACGTCACCGCCCGCGGCCGGGTCCCGATCCTGGCCGGCGGCTCCGGCCTGTACGTGCGGGGCGCCCTGGAGGACCTGACCTTCCCCGGCACCGACCCGGACGTCCGGGCTCGGCTCGAGTCCGACCTGGCCCGCGCCGGGTCGGCCGCCCTGCACACCCGGCTGGCCGGGCTGGATCCGGCCGCGGCCGCCGCCATCCTGCCCAGCAACGGCCGCCGCATCGTCCGGGCCCTGGAGGTCATCGAGCTCACCGGCCGTCCGTTCACCGCGACCTTGCCGGACTACACGGCCAGCCCCACCGGCGGCGACGCGGCCAGCCGGTCCGCCGTGCAACTGGGGCTCCGGCCCGTCCGCGACGAACTGGACCGCCGGATCGACACCCGGGTCGACCAGATGTGGGCGGCCGGCTTCGAGGACGAGGTCCGCCGCCTGGAGCAGGCCGGCCTGCGCGAGGGCCGCACGGCCAGCCGTGCCCTCGGCTACCAGCAGATGCTCCGCTACCTGGCCGGGGACTGGACCTCCGACCAGGCCCGCCAGGAGACCGCCCGCGGCACGCGCCGGTTCGCCCGCCGCCAGGAGTCCTGGTTCCGGCGCGACCCCCGCATCACCTGGCTGGACGTCCCCGACCCGGACCTGACCGAACGGGCGCTGGAGGTCGTGGGCGCGCTCGCCCGCGCGCCCCAGCCCGGCCGATAGCATCAAAGGCATGCGGTTCGCGAAGGGGCACGGCACGGAGAACGACTTCGTCATCCTGCCCGACCCCGACGGTGAACTGGAGCTGACCCCCGAGTTCGTGCGGCGGCTGTGCGACCGCCGGGCCGGGATCGGCGCCGACGGCGTGCTCCGGGTGGTCGAGGTCGAGGTGCTGGCCGCGGAACTGATCGAGGGCGGCCCGGGCGCGTTCCGGACCGCGTCGGCGCCCGGCGACGAACTGGCCTCCGCGGCCGCGGCCGCGCTGGCCACCCCGGCCGCCATCGCCGAGGCCGGGGGACCGGTCGGCGAGGGCACCGAGGCCGCCCAGTGGTTCATGGACTACTGGAACGCCGACGGCAGCATCGCCGAGATGTGCGGCAACGGCATCCGGGTCTTCGCCCGCTACCTGCTCGACCACGGTCTGGCCAAGGGGCCGGACCTGGCCATCGAGACCCGGGCCGGGACCCGTCAGGTCCGGGTCGAGCCCAGCGGCGAGATCACGGTGGACATGGGCGCCCCGGCCGTGCTCGGCGCGGGCTGGACCTCGGTCGGCGACATGACCTGCGAGGGCCTGCGCATCTCGGTCGGGAACCCGCACCTGGCCTGTGTGGTCGAGTCCCCGCTGGAGGACTTCGACCTGACCGCGCCGCCGTCGCTGGACACCGAGCTGTTCCCGGACGGCGCCAACGTGGAGCTGGTCCGGCTGACCGGCCAGCGCAGCGCGCAGATGCGGGTCTACGAGCGCGGGTCCGGCCCGACCCGGTCCTGCGGCACCGGTGCCGTGGCCACCGCGGTCGCCGCCGCCGAGGCCACCGGGGACCAGCAGGGCCGGTGGCACGTCCAGGTGCCCGGCGGCGACCTGACCGTCACCCTGACCCCGGACACCAGCTACCTGACCGGCCCGGCCGTGATCGTGGCCGAAGGTGAGCTTTCCCCAGAGTGGCTTGCGGCTTAACGGGGCGTAAGCCCCGGGGGGTCTGGGGGGCTTACGCCCCCGAGGCAACACCGCGTAGCGTCGCCTCCTAGGAGGCCTTCATGAGCTACGAGCACATCCTGGTCGAACGGTCGGGCGACTTCGCCACCGTGACCATGAACCGGCCCCGGCGCCGCAACGCCCTGTCCCTGGCCCACATGAATGAGCTGCTGGCCGCGTTCACCGACGTCGGCGGCTCCGACGCCCTCGGCGTGGTGCTGGCCGGGAACGGCCCGGTGTTCTGCGCCGGCCACGACTTCGCCGACGTGGCCGAGGCCGACCTGGGCCAGGTGCGCGCGCTCCTGCAGACCTGCACCGACCTGATGACGCTCATGCAGCAGATTCCGCAGCCGGTGGTGGCCCGGGTCCACGGGCTGGCCACCGCCGCGGGCTGCCAGCTGGTGGCCAGCGCCGACCTGGCCGTGGCCAGCGAGGAGGCCGGCTTCGCCGCCCCCGGCGGCAAGGGCGGCTGGTTCTGCCATACCCCGATGGTCGCGGTGGCCCGCAACGTCGGCCGCAAGCGCGCGGCCGAGCTGGCCCTGTCCGGCGACACCATCGACGCCGCCACCGCGCTGGACTGGGGCCTGCTCAACCGGGTCGTGCCCGCCGCCCAGCTGGACTCGGCGGTGTTCGATCTGCTCGACCGGGTCACCCGCGGCTCGGCCGCGAGCAAGGGCATCGGCAAGCAGGCTCTCTACGCTCAGATCGACCTCGACCAGCCCAAGGCCTACGCCTACGCCATCGAGGTCATGGCCGCCACCAGCCAGACCCCCGACGCCCGCGAAGGCATGCGCTCCTTCCTGGAAAAGCGCAAGCCCACCTGGCCCCACGGCCGCTGACCACCCGCCCCGCGCCCCACCAGTCCCGCTAAGCCCACCAACATCAGCAGCCTCACCAGCCCCCCGCGCCCCACCGATCACTCGTGCAACACGGGTGCGTAGGAGATGCCCACGATCAGGCCGTCGCTGGTCAGCAGCCGGGCCACCGTCTGCCCCCACGGCTCGGTCCGGGCCGGGTGCAGCAGCTCGTATCCGGCCGCTTCCAGCTCGGCGCCGGCCGCCGTGACCGCGTCGGCCCCGGCCACCTCGAACTCGATCGAAGCCTGGGGCACCACCCGGCCCGCGGGCCAGTCCGGGGTACCGAAGCAGGCCTGGGCCGCCTCGGTCAGCGGCCACACCCCGAAGTGCTTACTGCCGCCGATGTTCCCGCTGGAGTAGTAGCCGTCGCCCTCACCTTCCAGCGGCAGGCCCAGCGCGTCCTTGAACAACCGCCGGCTCTGGGGCGGGTCGGCCGTGACCACCGCCACGCTGGTGATGAACTGAACGTCCATTCCGTGCTCACCTCGCTTCCGGCAGCCGGGTCAGGAACTTCTCCCGGTCGACCACCACTCGTTCGACCGTGCCCAGGCCGGCCACGGTGCCGCTGGCGTCCACGGCCTCGACCCGGAACGTCAGCCGCCGCCCGTCCACCACGGTCAGCTCGGCCGTGACCGTGACGCCCATGCCGACCGGGCTGGCCGCGGTGTGCTCCAGCCGGACGCTGGTCCCCACCGAGGTCTGGCCCGGGGCCAGCGCCGCGGCCACCGCCTTGACCGTGGCCGCCTCGGCCAGGGCCAGCAGCCGGGGGGTGCCCAGCACCGGCACGTCCCCGCTGCCCAGTGCGGCCGCCGTGTCGGCCGTGCCGACCACCATCGTGATCTCGGCTCGCTGTCCCGCCGTCAGCTCCATCCCCCGACGTTAGCGGTGGGCCACCGGTTCCGCGGGCACGGCGTCGCCGACCCGCAGCCCGGTCGGGAAGCCGTCGATGCTGGCCAGGTTCTTGTCCCGGTGGTACGCCTCAAGCCCGTCCGGCCCCTTCTTCTCGGCCCACTGCGCCATCAGCGGCCGGTCGTCGGCGTACTCCATGAACGGCACCCCGTAGCCGCACGAGGTCTGGACCAGGTCGATCCTCATGTCGAAGATCTGCCGGGCCCCGAGCATGGGCGCGAACAGGCCGACGAACTCGTCCCACTCTGGCTGGTCGGGCTGGATCTCGGTCGCGGTGCCGTACAGCCTCAGGATCAGCGGCTGGCGTTCGAACGAGCAGAACATCAGGGTCATCCGGTTGACGTCGAGCAGGTGGGCCGCGGTCTCGTTGCCGCTGCCGGTGCCGTTCAGCCAGAGCACCCGGTTGGGTCCCAGCACCCGCAGGGAGTCCAGCCCCTTGGGCGAGACGTTGACCCGCCCGTCGCGCGCGGCGGTCGCCACGAAGTACATGTGCTGGGCCGCGATGAACTTCGCCAGCCGGTCACTGAGCTCCCCGTACTGCTGCGCCATGGCCCTGTGCTCCTCTCGAGATCCCCGTCAGGCTCAGTTACGACGGTAGCCGACGCTAGACCCGGTACAGCTCCTCATCCACGCTGGCCAGCCGGGACGGGATCAGGCGCCCGTCGGCCAGGCCGTAGAAGTGCTGGAAGCTCATGATCAGCGGCCGCCAGCGGTCCGGGTCGATCCGGTTGGGGCGGCCGGCCATCACGATGTCCGGCGACGCGTGCACCCGGCGCACCGTGACCTCGACCGCGGGGATCCGGGCGTGGTCAGGGTCCATGTGATCGACGGTGCACTCCAGGACCACCGGGCAGTCGGCCACCAGCGGCGGCGCGATCAGGTCGGCCGGCACCGGGGTCAGGCCGCTGACCCCGAACTTGTCGGCCACGTGCCGGTAGCCCCGGCGCTGCTGCCGTTCTGACAGCGAATCGCGGCCGGTGGTCAGGGCCAGCCGGTTGACCGCGTCCACCTGGTCCGCGGACGGCAGCGCCACCGCGACCTCGCGGGTGCGGTCCAGATTGGCCCAGCTCTGCGAGTTACGGTTGATCCCCAGCATGGCCTGGTGCCCGAGCCAGTACACCGACGAGATCGGGGCCAGGTTGGGGCGCCCGTCCGGGTTGACCGTGCTCAGCAGGACCACCGGGGTACCGAAGTACAAGATGGCCGGGTCGGTCACCACATGCGTCCGCTCGAGTGTCTCCATACCCTGCAGACGCCCCATCGGCCCCGGACGTGAGGTCGCGCCCCGGGCTATCCCGCCGTCTTCCCGTACACCCGGCCGGCGTTCTCGTAACCGGCCTGGCGGGCGATCTGCCCGGCGTCGGCCATGGTCCAGCTGCCGTCGTCCAGGCCGGCCCGCAGGAACTCCGACAGCCCGCGCCGGAACAGCACCGCACCCAGGTAGTGCAGCTCGGGCAGGCCGAACCCGTCCGATGAGTACAGGAACTTGCCGAACGGGGTCAGCTCCAGGGTCTCGGCGATCAGCCGCGCCGAACCGCGGCCCAGGTTGTGGGTGGCCAGCCCGGTGTCCACGTACACCTGCGGGAACACCTGGGCCAGGTACCCGGCCTCGCGGTGGAACGGGTAGTTGTGCAGCAGCATGATCGGCACGCCGGCCGGCTCCAGGGCCCGCAGCAGCGGCGTCAGCAGCAGCGGGTTGCACCGGTG
>DASXJM010000224.1:0-1974 GCA_036497405.1 Streptosporangiaceae bacterium
GAAGGGCATTTGCTGACGGGGACGTCGACGAGCATTTTGTCGGGGCGGGTGTCGTATGTGCTGGGGCTGGAGGGCCCGGCTGTGACGGTGGATACGGCGTGTTCGTCTTCTTTGGTGGCGTTGCATCTGGCTGTTCAGGCGCTGCGGGCTGATGAGTGTTCGCTTGCGCTGGCGGGCGGGGTGACGGTGATGGCGAATCCGGGTGGGTTTGTGGGGTTTTCGCAGCAGGGGGCGCTGGCGGCGGATGGGCGGTGTAAGGCGTTTTCGGCGGGTGCGGATGGGATGGGGATGGCTGAGGGGGCGGGGGTGGTGGTGCTGGAGCGGTTGTCGGTGGCGCGGCGGCGGGGGCACCGGGTGCTGGCGGTGGTGACGGGCAGTGCGGTGAATCAGGATGGGGCCTCTAATGGGCTGACGGCGCCGAGTGGGCCGGCGCAGCAGCGGGTGATTGGGGCGGCGCTGGCGGCGGGTCAGGTTAGTGCTGATCAGGTGGATGTGGTGGAGGCGCATGGGACGGGGACGGCGCTGGGGGATCCGATTGAGGCGCAGGCGCTGATCGCGGTCTATGGGCAGGGCCGGGCGGCGGGGCGGCCGGTGTGGCTGGGGTCGGTGAAGTCCAATATTGGCCATACCCAGGCGGCGGCGGGGGTGGCCGGGGTGATGAAGATGGTGCTGGCGTTGCAGCATGGGGTGCTGCCGGCCACGTTGCATGCGGGTGAGCCGTCCCCGCATGTGGACTGGTCGGGGGGAGCTGTGCGGCTGCTGACGGAGCCGCAGCCGTGGCCGGGCGGGGCGGGCCGGGTCCGGCGGGCGGCGGTGTCCTCGTTCGGGTTTTCGGGGACCAATGCCCATGCCCTGATCGAAGAGGCCCCCGCACCGGCTGACGGAGAGTCTTTTGCGGAGTCTGGGGCCGGTCAGCCGGGGGTGCCGGCGGGGCGGGTGCTGGCGGGCGGGGGGACGGCGTGGCTGGTGTCGGGGCGGTCCCGGGCCGCGCTGGCGGCCCAGGCTGGGCGGCTGGGTGAGTATCTGGCCGCGCGGCCGGGTCTGGATTCCGCTGATGTGGCCTGGTCGCTGGCCACCACCCGGTCAGTGTTCGAGCACCGGGCCGTCCTGACCGGCCCGGGCCGGGACGAGCTGCTGGCCGGGCTGGCCGCGGTGGCCGCCGGGGAACCAGCCACTGGTGTGCTCACGGGGTCCCCGTCGGCTGGCGGGGCCGATTCGGTGGTGTTCGTGTTCCCGGGTCAGGGCAGCCAGTGGATCGGGATGGGCCGGGAGCTGGCGGCGGTGTCGCCGGTGTTCGCGGCCCGGCTGGCCGAATGCGGGCAGGCGTTGGCTCCGTTCGTGGACTGGTCCCTGGACGAGGTTTTGGCCGGGGCGCCGGGTGCGCCCGCGCTGGAAGCGGCCTCTGTGGTGCAGCCGGTGCTGTGGGCGATCATGGTGTCCCTGGCCGCCGTGTGGCAGGCGGCCGGGGTGGTCCCGGACGCGGTGGTGGGTCATTCGCAGGGGGAGATCGCAGCGGCGTGCGTGGCCGGGATCTTGTCGCTGGACGATGCCGCGAAGGTGGTGGCGCTGCGGAGCCGGGCGCTGTCGGTGCTGGCCGGGCAAGGCGGGATGCTGTCAGTCGCTGCGCCGGCTGGTGCCGTCGGGGAGAAGATCGCTGAGTTCGGGGACCGGATCTCGGTCGCGGCGGTCAACAGCCCGGCCGCCACCGTGGTCGCCGGGGAACCCCAGGCACTGGAGGAACTCGCCGCCCAGTGCGAGACGGCCGGGGTCCGGACCCGGATGATCGCCGTCGACTACGCCTCCCACACCGCCCAGGTCGAAACCATCCGGGACCAGATCCTCCGCACGCTGAACGGCGTCACCCCTCAGCAGGCCCGCATCCCCATGGTGTCGGCCATGACCGGGCAGCAGCTGGAAGGCCCCGAACTGGACGCCTCGTACTGGTACGACAGCCTCCGGGCTCCCGTCCAGTTC
>DASXJM010000225.1:0-13526 GCA_036497405.1 Streptosporangiaceae bacterium
GCGGCCGACGCGCGCGACTTCGGGCAGGAGGCCATCGGCATTCTGCTGCAGGTCATGGAGAACGACCGGGACAAGCTGGTCGTGATCCTGGCCGGTTACAAGGACCGGATGGACGAGTTCTTCGGCTCGAACCCCGGCATGAGCTCGCGCATCGCCCACCACATCGACTTCGCCGACTATCACCTCGACGAGTTGCTGTCGATCGGCGAGATCATGCTGCGCCAGGCCAACTACTACCTGTCGGACGACGCCCAGGAGATGCTGGGCAAGTACCTGAACCGGGAGATGCGCGAGCCGCACTTCGCCAACGCCCGCAGCGTCCGCAACGACCTCGACGCGGCCCGGCTGCGGCATGCCCACCGGCTGGCCGCGGAGCCCGAGCGCCAGTGGACCCGGGACGACCTGATGCGGATCGAGCCCGCCGACATCATCGGCGACGGCCCCCTGTAACTAGCTGGGGCGGGGTATGAAGCTGTTCATCAGCGAGCGCATGGTCCGGGCCACCGCTTCCCGGGTCTGGGCCGGGTCGGGTGAGCTGCCCACCAGCATGGCCCCGCGGGTCAGCGCCCCCAGCAGCAGCCGGGTCAGCGTCTCCGGGTCTTCGACCTCCAGGCGGCCCGCACTGACCGCGCTCTGCAGCGCGTACATGATCTCCGAGAACGCGAACTTCTCGTCCAGCTCGGTGAAGCGGGCCAGCCCCAGCACCGCGGGTGCGTCCACGATGATGATCTGCCGGATCTCCGGCTCCAGCACCCCGTCCAGGAACGCCCCGAACCCCTGGGCCAGCAGCTCGACCTCGTCCGGGGCGCCCATCGCGGCCTGCGCCGACGCCGCCATCAGCTCGGTGTGGGCCTGCTCGAAGACCGCTTCGAACAGCTTGGTCTTGGTCGGGAAGTGGTGGTAGAGCGCACCGGTGGTGACCCGGGCCTCGCGGGCCAGATCGTCCACTGAGGTGGCCGCGAAGCCTCGGCGGCCGAACAGCCGCCGGCCCGCCGCGACCAGGGCGGCCCGGGTCTGGGCCACCTGCTCGGCGCGCAGCGACGGCGGCGGCCCAACCGGCCCAGGCGGCCCAGGCGGCGCGTGGGGCGGCTCGGAAGGCTGGTTGGCTGGCACGTTCCCTGTGTACTCCGTCCTTACTCCCTTGTGCATGCTCAACATCTCAGATAGCGTCACTATGTCAATGAACGATCCTACGCTACAGGATGACGTTATGACTGATCATGCCACTGTAATGAACGGCTCCGACACGTCCGGCCCGCTGCTGGCGGCCGCGCTGACCGCGGCCGCGGCCCGGAACGCCCAGCAGCTACGGGAGGTCACCGACCCGGCCGCCCCCGCCCCCGGCCTGGACTGGACGGTCGCCGAAGTGGCCGCGCACCTCGTGGCCGACCTGCGCGAGTACACCGACGTGATCGCCGGGCACGGCCCCGAGCCGGCCTTGCCGCCCGGGCGGGCCGCCACGGCCACCGCGGCCGAGCTGACCGCGGCCGACAACCGGCGCCAGCTGGCCGGGCACGCCGAGCGGGACCCGGGCCGGCTGGCCGCCGAACTGTCCGAGGCGGTTCCGGCCTTTATCGCCGCCGCGGCCCCGGCCGGGACTCCGGTCAGCACCCCGTTCGGGATGGCCGTTCGCCCGGCCACGATCGCCGCCATTGTGCTCGGCGAGCAGCTCATTCACGGCTTGGACATAGCCCGGGCGACCGGCCAGCCGTGGCCGATCACGGCCGGGGACGCCCGCCTGGTCATCCCGGGCCTGATGGACGTGCTCCCCGGCTACATCAACCGGGACCGGGCTCGCGGCCTGCACGCGCGCTATGAGCTGCGGTTCGGCGCCGACCTGCGCTACCAGCTGGCCATCGACGACGGGGCCGGCGCGGTCGGGCCGGCCAGCGGGCGCCCGGACTGCGTGATCACCGCCGATCCGGTGGCGTTCCTGCTGGTTGGTTACGGGCGCATCAGCCAGCGGGGCCCGATCCTGCGCGGCAAGCTCCGCTCCGGGGGCCGCAAGCCGTGGCTGGGCTTCCGTTTCGGCGGCCTCACGGTCAACCCCTGACCGGTCAACCGATGACCGCCGGCTTCCGGGCGCGGGTCAGGACTGGGGCAGCTTGACCGAGCGCTTAGGCCGCCGGGCCGAGGGCGGCGGCACCATCGGGCCGATGTCCCCGTCCGGCGCCTCGTCCAGGTCGACCATGACCGGGGCGTGGTCGCTCGGGCCGGTGCCCTTGCGGGCCTGCCGGTCCACCCAGGCCGCCTTGACCCGCGCCGCCACCGGGTCGCTGGCTAGCACCAGGTCGATCCGCATGCCCAGGTTCTGGTGGAACATTCCGGCCCGGTAGTCCCAGTAGGAGAACACCTGCTCCGACGGCCAGCGGTCCCGGACCACATCGTGCAGGCCGAGCCCCTCCAGCTTGGCCAGGGCGTCCCGCTCGGGCGGCGTGACGTGGGTCTGGCCCATGTAGGCGGCCGGGTCGAACACGTCGGCGTCGGTGGGCGCGATGTTCATGTCGCCGCAGACCAGGACCCCCCCTTGGGCGGCACCGACGGGGCCGGCCGCGACCACGTCGGTCAGCGCGGCCAGCCAGGCCAGCTTGTACTGGTAGTGATCGGAGCCGGGCGACCGGCCGTTGGGCACGTACAGCGACCAGATCCGGACGCCGCCGCAGGTGGCCGCGACCGCGCGGGCCTCGGGCTCGGGGAACCCGGGCGCCCCGGCCACGCCGGTCACCACGTCGTCCAGGCCGGCCTTGGACAAGATGGCGACCCCGTTCCACCGGCCTTCGCCGCCGTACAGCGCGGCCTGGTAGCCCCGCTGCTCCAGCTCGGCGTCCAGCAGTTCGTGAAAGGCGTCGTCGGCCAGCTTGGTCTCCTGGAGGCAGACCACGTCCGGCTGCCGCTCGTCCAGCCAGGGAAGCAGCCGCGGCACCCGCTGCTTGACCGAGTTCACGTTCCAGGTCGCTACCCGCACCAGGCCACAGTAGCCGGGGAGCGATGAGTTCGGGCCCGGCCCGTCGTCCACCGTGCTGACGGCAACCGCACCACCACCGAAGGGACGGCCGATGACCACGCCGCAGACCACCCTGGACGAGCGCTTCAGCCAGCCCGACAGCAGCGCCACCAGCTGGGACCAGGCCCGCGAGGTGCTGGCCGACGCCCAGCTGACCTGGCTCACCACCGTCCGGGCCGACGGGCGGCCGCACCAGACTCCCCTGGTCGCGGTGTGGCACGGGGACGCGCTCCACTTCTCCACCGGCACCAGGGAGCAGAAGACGATCAACCTCAGCCACAACCCGCACGTGCTGCTGACCGTGGCCGGCCGGAACTGGCAGGAAGGCCTGGACGTGGTGGTCGAGGGCGACGCGGTCCAGGTCACCGACGAGGAGACGCTGCGCCAGCTGGCCGAGGTCTGGACCACCAAGTGGGACGGGAGCTGGAACTACGAGGTCCGGGACGGGCACTTCTTCCACCCCGGTGGGGACTTCCCGGTGGCGGTCTACCGGGTGGCGCCGGTCAAGGTGCTCGCGTTCGGGCAGGGCACCTTCACCCAGACCAAGCACACATTCTGAGCCCCGGCCGCCGGTCTGAGCCCTGGTAGCCGGTCCGGGCGCTAGCGGCCGGACAGTTCCTGTTCGAGCCAGGTCAGGCCGCGGGCCCGGGCGCCGAGCCGGACCGGTCCGACGATGGCGGTCAGCCGGGCCGCGGCCGCTTCGGCCGCGGCCACCGCGTCCGATCCGGCGTCCTCCAGGAACCGGCACACGACCTGGCCGTCGCTTTCCTGAGCCCAGCCGCCGACGATCCGCCCGTCCCACCACAGGGTCGGCCCGACGTTCCCGTTCCGGTCGAACACCCGGCCCGCGTGCTCGCCCAGGAACCAGTCCCGGCGCTGCCAGCCCATCGGGGTCGAGTCCAGGCCGGGCAGCAGCGCCACCCACGGCTCAGCCGGCGGCACCGGGGCCAGGTCGTCGGCCAGCGCGATGCCGGGCTGGCCGTCCAGGTCCACCTCGGCCGGCCCCAGCGCGGTCAGCGCGCGCCGGGTCTGGGTCCGGGTCCAACCCGTCCACCACTGCAGATCGTCGGCGGTGGCGGGCCCGTAACTATGCAGCCACCGGCGGGCCAATTCCACCTCGGCCGCTTCGGTGACCCACTCGTCCAGGCCGTCCGGGCACCACTGGGTCAGCGGCGCCCAGCGGTACTGCGACGAGGTCCACGAGCCGCGGGGCCGTCCCCGGACCACCCGGCCCTGGGCGGCCAGCAGGAACAGCACCCGGCTGCCGACCGCCTGCCGTCCCTCGTAGCTCTTGCCCCGGGACAGCACGATCTCGGCCTTCAGCCGCGGATCGTCGGCCGACAGTTCGGCCGCGGTGGCCTCACCGCGGACCGCGAGGGCCTGGAGCGCCACCTCTTCCACTTCGGCCAGCCAGCCGTCCGGGTCCGGAGCGACGCCGGAATCGCTCAGATAGCCGAGAACCTTGCGCCGTTCCCGGGCCGCGACCGCGTGTCCGCACGCGGCCTGGATCAGGGCGGCGATCTCCCGCGTGGTGACGAAGACGGTGCGGCGCATGCCCAGCAGCCGGACGAGGGTCCGGTCCTCGTACAGCGCCCGCTCGACCGCGGACAGCGACCCGTCGGCCATGCGGCTCAGGATGCCGAGGTAGACGGAGGCCGGGTCGGTGCTGTGCACCGCGACCAGCGATTCGGCCACCTCGGACGGTGATCCGGCCGCCGACCCCGGGGCCAGGCGATGCCGCCGGCTGAGCCGGGCCCGCCGTTCCGGCACGGTGATCCGGTGCATGCCGCCTCCCCACGCTCAGCAGCGGAACCGAGCTCAAGGCTATGCCCGCCACGATGGCGGCGCCGCCCGCCGCCTGCAGCGGGCCGACCGGGTCGCCGAACACCACGATCCCGGCCACCGCGCCGACCAGCGGCTCGAGGTTGAGGAAGGCTCCGGCCAGCTCGGCCGCGATGCGGCTCTGCCCGTAGGCGAACAGTGTGAACGGGGCCAGTGTGCCGCCCAGGGCCAGGGCCACGGTGGCCAGGACCGGGCCGGCCGCGTGCGGCACCGGCGGCAGGCCTTCGGCCACGGCCGCGTAGACCAGCGCGGCCAGGGCCGCCCCCAGGAACTGCACGGCGGTGACCGCGATCGGGTCCCGGCCCTGCAGCAGCCGGGTCTGGCCCACGGTGAAGGTGGCCGAGATCAGCAGCGAGATCAGGACCAGGCCGTCCCCGAGCATGGAAGCCCCGCCGCTGTGGCCGCCGGTGACCAGGCCAACCCCGGCCAGTGAGACCCCGAAGCCCGCCCAGGCCACCGGCCGGGCCACGGCCCGGTGCCAGATGGCGGCGATCACCGCGACCATGACCGGCACCGCGCCGATCAGCAGCGCGGCGTGGGTCACGCTGGTCAGCGCGACCCCGGCGTTCTGGAACACCACCGAGGCGCCGTAACCGGCCGCGCCCGACAGCAGCACCAGCGGCGTGGCCGCCCGTCGCGCGGGCCGCGGCCGGACCGGCTGGCCTGCGGCGGCCCGAGCCCGGGCCTGGCTCCGGCCCCGGGTCTGGCTCCGGGTCTGGCTCCGGGTCTGGCTCCGGCGGACCAGCACCAGCAGGACCGCCGCGGCCAGGCCGAACCGAGCCACGGTCAGCCAGCCAGCTGGCAACCAGGCCAGGGCCAGCTTGGACAGCGGCACGGTCGTGCCCCACAGCATCCCGGCCAGGGCCAGGGCGGCGACAGCCGGACGACGGTTGGTGTTCATGCCTTCATGGGTACCAACTGTTTCCGCATAGTTGGCCGACTAACGTTGTCAGCAAAATAAGATTTAGTCCTATGGCCGTTGAACTTGACGAAGTTGACATAAAACTGCTGACTGCACTGCAGGAGGATGCGGACGTCACCAACGTGGAACTGGCCCGCATGGTGGGGTTGTCCCCGGCCGCCACCCTGCACCGGGTCCGCTCGCTCAAGGAGACCGGGGTCATCCGGGTCATCAGCGCGCAACTCGACCCGGCCGCGGCCGGTTTCCCGCTGCAGCTGTACGTGATGGCCACGCTGTCCCGGCACGACGCCCGCTCGAGCCGGATCTTCGACGACCACATCATGTCGCTGCCGCAGATCATCGCGGCCGACAACGTGGCCGGCGAGACCGACTACCTGCTCACCGTGGTGGCCCGGGACGTGGGCGAACTGCAGGAGGTGCTGGCCAGCCTGGCCACCCGGGGCGGGCAGCGGCTGGTCACCTACCTGCGGCTGGCCGAGGTCAAGCCCCCGTCCCGCCTCCCGCTCGATCTGGTCGGCGAGATGCCGGCCCGTCAGCCGCGGCGGCGGCGCCCGAGCGCGAAGTAGGCGATGGGGATGAGGCCGGCCGAGTTGACCACCATGGCCGGGCCCCAGACCCACTTCGAGCCCCGGATCTGATCCGCGGGTCGGCGCTTCATGTCGATGAGCGCCGCCACCTTGAGGATGCCCTCGGCCCCGGCGCCGGCGATGAGCAGCCGCCGGGCGCGCGGGCTGAGGTTGTTCCAGTGCTGTGCTGGCCCGTGCTGGCCTGGATGGGCCATGACCGCCTCCACATCGTGCGGTAACCCCCGTGTGGTCAGCACGCTACCCGCGTCCCGGCCGCGCTCACCATGCGGTTATCCCCCAGTGTTAGCGCGCCAGGGCGGCCCGGATGATCTCCGGCCACGGCGTGGCCGGGCGGCCGAGCAGCCGCTCCAGGTCATCGCCCTCGATGTACAGCGCGCCCTTGGCCGCGGCCCGGTCCGAGTCGGCGTACACCGCGGCCGCCTCGGCCGGCACCCCGGCGTCGACCAGGGCCTGGGCGTAGGCCTCTTCGGAAAGATCGGTGTAGCCGATGTCGCGGCCGGACTGCCGGCCGATCTCGGCGGCCAGCTCGGCCAGGGTGAACCCCGGGCCGCCCAGCTCGTAGACCCGGTTCTGGGGCCTGTCGTCGCTGGCCACCACCACGGCGGCCGCCTCGGCCAGGTCGCCCCGGCCCGCGGCGCTGATCCGGCCGTCACCGGCCGCCCCGATCAGGCCGTGCTCCAGGATCACCGGTAGCTGCCGGGTGTAGTTCTCGACGTACCAGCCGTTGCGCAGGAAGACGTAGGGCACGCCCGAGGCGATCAGGGCGCCCTCGGTGGCCCGGTGCTCCTCGGCCAGCGCCATGTCGGAGGTGTCGGCCTTGGGCGAGCTGGTGTAGGCGATCAGGCTGACCCCGGCCGCCCGGGCCGCGTCGACCACGGCCTGGTGCTGGGGGATGCGCTGGCCGACCTCGCTGCCGGACACGAACAGCAGCCGGTCCACCCCGGCCAGCGCGGCCCGCAGCGTGGCCGGGTCGCTGTAGTCGCCGCGCCGGACGGTGACGCCCCGCTCGCCCAGGTCGGCCACCTTGGCCGGGTCGCGGACGATGGCGACGATCTGATCGGCCGGGATGCCCCGGCCCAGCAGGACTTCGATGGCGTGGCGGCCGAATGGGCCGGAGGCGCCGGTCACGGCGATGGTCATGGTCTGCACTCCTTGGCTGAGCTCGGCCGCCGATCGGCCGATGTTCTGCGCAACCGGGCTGGTGGAGCCATACTTCCCAAAAGAGAGTAGGCACCTTGAAGTGCAGTACATACCTGAGGGATAGTGAGGAGGTGAGCATCGATGTGTACGCCAAGGACTGTCCCAGCCGCCAGGTCCTGAACCGGATCGGCGACACCTGGAGCGTTCTGATCATCGTGTCGCTGGCCGGCGGGCCGCGCCGCTACAGCGAGCTGGCGGCCCGGATCGAGGGGGTCAGCCCGAAGATGCTGACCCAGACCCTGCGCGGCCTGGAACGCGACGGCCTGATCACCCGGGCCGTGTTCGCGGAGGTGCCACCGCGGGTGGAGTACGACCTGACCACCCTCGGCCACAGCCTGCTCGGCCTGGTCAGCGGCCTGGAGATGTGGGCCCAGGAGCACATGCCGGACGTGGTCAGCGCCCGCGACGCCTACGACACCAGGGTCTCCGCCTGAGCGAGGGCCGCCCAACCCAAGCCGCCTCCCGGGAGGGCCGCCCTTACTCGGGCAGGACCGCCAGCCGCAGGCGGCGGAGCCGCCCGGGATCGGCGATCACGTCGATGGCGGTGATGGTGCGGGCCTCGCTGACCGCCATGGTCAGCACGACCTGCAGCCGGCCGGCCGGGGCGAACACGACGCCCACGTTCCCGTCCACCAGCGCCAGCTGGGACATCCCGGCCCGGGTCGAAGCGGCCAGCGCTCCCCGGGACACCCGCTCGGCCCCCTCCAGGTGCAGGACCTTCCCGCCCGGGCTGGCCAGCGCGTCGGCGGTCAGCGTGACGTCGGTGTCGAGCAGGCTGACCAGGGTGGACAGGTCGCCGCCGCGGGACGCGGCCAGGAACGCGCTGACCACCTCGCGCTGACGGCTCAGGTCAGCGGCCCGGTCCGGCGAGGGCGCCCCGCGAACCCGGCGCCGGGCCCGGCTGGCCAGCTGCCGGGTCGCTTCCGGTGATCGGCCCAGGACCGCCGCGACCTCGGGGAACGGCATCGCGAACAGGTCGTGCAGCACGAACGCCAGCCGCTCGCCGGGGGTGAGCGTGTCCAGCACGACGATCAGGGCCAGGCCGACCGAATCGGCCAGCACGGCCTCGTCTTCCGGGGCTCGCTCGGGGCTGGTCCCTGATTCGGCGGCCGTCGGGCCGGCCGGGACCGGCCAGGCGTCACCGACCGGGTCCTCCCGGCGTCGCTGGCGGGTGCGCAGCATGTTGAGCGAAACCCGGGCCACCACCGTGGTCAGCCAACCCCCGAAGTTCTGCACCTCGCTGGTGTCGGCGCCGGTCAGCCGGAGCCAGGTGTCCTGCACGGCGTCGTCGGCGTCGGACATCGAGCCCAGCAGCCGGTAGGCCACGCCCCGCAGATGGTCCCGGTGCTCTTCGAACACCGCGGTCAGCCAGTCGTTGTCGTTCATCGATCCCGCTCCGTCATCGCCGGTATCACCACCCTGACCCCGGCCGGGGCGAGGAGTGTGACCGCATGCCGCGTGGCAATCTATTCCGGCACGTGGACCGTAGTACGGGGACACTGAGAGTAGCTGCACAGAAATCACGGAGGTTAACTGGTGACTCAGGATTCCCGTCCGATCATGGACCCGACCCGGCGTGGTGCGCTGGCCGGTATCGGCCTGGCCGGCATCGCCGCCACCCTGGCCGCCTGCGGGGGCAGCAGCAGTTCGGACGACTCCGGTGGCAGCAGCGATTCCTCCGGGGATTCCGGCAGCTCGGCCGCGGCCAGCAGTTCGGCGTCCAGCGGCGGCTCATCCTCCGGTGGCTCTTCCGCTGGCGGCGGCACGGCGCTCGGCTCCACCAGCGAGATCCCGGTCGGCGGCGGCAAGATCTTCACCTCGGAGAAGGTCGTGGTGACCCAGCCCACGGCCGGGCAGTTCAAGGGCTTCAGTGCGATCTGCACCCACCTCGGCTGCACGGTGGACAAGATCGCGGACGGCACGATCGACTGCCCGTGCCACGGCAGCATGTACAGCGTCAAGGACGGCCACGTCGTCCACGGGCCGGCCCCCAAGCCGCTGCCCGCCAAGCAGATCAACGTCTCCGGCGGCAAGATCTCGCTGGCCTGACCAGCGGTCCGGACCGCCCGGCGGCCAGGGCAACGAGGCCCGGTCGCCGGGTCTGCTGCACCGGCTCCCCGGGCGCGATAATCCCCGTGTGGAAACCCCGGACCCGGCCCCCGCCGAACCGCTCGGCCTGCTGCGCCGCTGGCTCGCGGAGGCCACCACCCCGGACGGCGATCCCCCCGCGGCCGTGCTGGCCACGGCCGGGCGGGACGGGCGACCCAGCACCCGGACCATCGAGGTCCGCGGCTGCGACGACCGGGGCCTGGTCTTCTTCGCCAACCTGGACACCCGCAAGGGCCGGGACCTGCGCGAGCAGCCGGCCGCCGCGGCCACCTTCTACTGGCCGGCGACCATACGCCAGCTCAACCTGACCGGCGATGTCGTGTTCACCGACCCGGCCGAATCCGATCGCCTGTGGGCCACCCGCAGCCCGGCCGGCCAGGCCGTGGCCACGCTGTCCGAGCAGGGTGCTCCGCTGCCGGACGAGACCACGCTGCGGGCGCGGGTCACGGCCCTGGCCGCGGCCGGCCGGTCACTGCCCCGGCCGCCGGGCCACGGCGGTTTCGTCCTGATCCCGGTCACCATCGAGTTCTGGCTGGGCCGGCCCGACCGGTTCCATCACCGCCTGCACTATCAGCGGGCAGGCCAGCGCTGGTCGCACTGGCTACTCCAGCCGTAACCGGCTTCCTCCTGGTCCGGCTGCGGGCCCGGGGGTCAGGGCGTCGGGGTTGACCGGTCGTTCTTCGGCCGCTGCACGAAGTAGCCGACCACGGCGACCAGCACGCCGGCCGCGCAGAGCAGGATCCCGGCCCAGAACAGCGTGTGTCCTTTGCCGTGCCGGGTCAGCGTGAACACCCCGAGCACGATGAACAGCAGGCACGAGTAGATCCAGGGATGCTCGCGCACGTACTGCAGCCGTCCAGCCATCCTGCCTTCCCGTCCGGGTCCGGGCCGATCTTCGGCCGTCAGGACGAGGGTAGACCGCCCCGGCGCCCATCCGTTCAGTACCGGACGTCGCTCGCCAGCAGGGGCGGATACACCGTGGAAGATTCGCCGTCGACGGTGGTCCCCCCGAACTGGAGCATGGCCCGCTGCGGCCCGTGCATCGGCGCCGGGTAGTTCAGCACCGGCGCCGACACCTCGTCGAGCCGGGCCCGCTGGCCGGCGGTCAGGGTCACGTCCAGCGCGGCCAGGTTGTTCTCCAGGTGTTCCAGCCGCCGGGCCCCGACGATCGGGACCACCGGCCCGGGCCGGGTCCGCAGCCAGGCCAGCGCGACCGCGGCCGGGGTGGTCCCGAGCTCGTCGGCCACCGCGGCCACGACATCGATGACCGCGTAGTCGTCGTCGCTGGGCCCGCCCACGTGGGCCGACCGGGCCGAGTCGGTGACCGGACGGCCCCGCTGGTACTTGCCGGACAGGAAACCGTTGCGGAGCGGGCTCCAGGGCACCAGGACCAGGCCCTGGTCGGCGGCCAGCGGCGCGATCTCACCCTCCACCGTCCGGGCCAGCAGCGAGTACTCGACCTGGAGCGCGATCAGCGGGGTCCAGTCGCGCACCGCGGCCAGCGTCTGCGCCTGGGCGGTGACCCAGGCCGGAACGTTGGAGAAACCCAGGTACCGTATCTTGCCCATTCGTACCAAGTCGTCGAGCGTGCGCAGGGTCTCGGTGATCGGGGTGTGGCGGTCCCAGTTGTGCAGGTAGTACAGGTCGAGGTAGTCGATGCGGAGCCGGCGCAGGGTCTGCTCCAGCTGGGCGATGATCGCCCCCCGGCCCGCGCCGCCCCCGTTGGGATCGCCCGGGAACATGTTGCCGAAGAACTTCGACGCCAGCACCACGTGCTCGCGCCGCCCGGGGCGGGCGGCGAAGTAGTCGCCCAGGATCCGCTCCGAGTGACCGTTGGTGTAGAAGTTGGCCGTGTCGATGAAGTTCCCGCCCTGGTCCAGGTAGGTGGCCAGGATCTTCTCGGATTCCTCGACGCTGGACCCGGCTCCGGGCGGGTCCTCGCCGAACGTCATCGCGCCGAGCGCGAACGGGCTGACCCGCAGCCCGGATCGGCCCAGGGTGACGTAGTGGTCGAGCGGCATGGGCTTGTTCTCCTCGGTGAGCCGGTGTGGTCATCACCATCGAAGCCCGCGCCCCCGGCCGCCCGGTAGACCGATCCCACTTTGTTCTTGCCCGATCCTGCCGAGTTGACGACGATCAGGCTTGTCTTTCAACGGTTCTAATGCTGGTGTGGAGGGGTGCTCAGTCCAGCTCACCTGCTCCACGAACTTCGCGCCCTGATCGCCGCCCACGCGCGGCCGGACCTGCGGACGCCGGTCGACGGGCTGCTGGTGTCCAGGACCGAGACCTCGGCCCGGGACTACGCGCTGACCGAGCCGCTGCTGGTGGTGATGGCCCAGGGCGGCAAGCGCCTGCTGCTCGGCGACGAGGTGTTCGAGTACCGGGCCGGGCAGTGCCTGGTGGTCACGGCCGACCTCCCGGTCACCGGTCACTTCCTCGGGGCCAGCCCCGAGCATCCGGCCCTGGCCCTGGGCCTGGTGCTGCGCCCGGCCGCCATCGCCGCGCTGCTGCTGGACACTCCGGCCGGGCCGCGGTCGCGGCCGGCGGTCAGCCCGCCGGCCATGGCCACCGGTCCGGCCGGACCCGAACTGCTCGACGCCGCGACCCGGCTGCTGCGGCTGCTCGACCATCCCGCCGATGCCCCGGTGCTCGGCCCGATGATCCAGCGGGAGATCCTGTGGCGGCTGCTGACCGGGCCGCACGCGGGCATGGTCCGCCAGATCGGGCTGGCCGACAGCGGCCTGTCCCACGTCAGCCGGGCCATCGGCTGGATCCGGGACCACTACGCCGAGCCGATGCGGATCTCCGACCTGGCCGGGCTGGCCGGCCTGAGCCCGTCCGCGTTCCACCGGCAGTTCCGCGCGGTCACGGCGATGAGCCCGCTCCAGTTCCAGAAGTCCATCCGGCTCCAGCAGGCCCGGTCCCTGCTGGTCGCCCGGCCCGCCCGGGCCCAGGACGTGGCCGGCGTCGGGCACCAGGTCGGCTACGACAGCCCCACCCAGTTCAGTCGCGAGTACCGACGGCTGTTCGGCGCCCCGCCGGGCCAGGATTCGACCCGGCTGCGCGCCACCGCCGGACCGCTCCCGGTCGCACACCTGCCCTGACATAGGGGTTTGGCCTGGACGGCCCGCTCGGGCCGCAGCTCCCGGGTTACAGGCCGCCCAGGATCTTCCGCAGCGCCTCGGTGTAGTGGGCCAGGGCGGCGCGACCCTGACCGGTCAGGGCGGCCGTGGTCCGGGACGCCGCCCCGGTCCCGGTCTTCTCGGTGACCAGGTAGTGGGCGTCCTCGAGCTTACGCAGGTGGACGATGAGGTTGCCGGGGGTCAGCCCGATCATGTCCTGCAGCCGGGTGAAGGACAGGCTGTCGCCCTCGGGCAGGGCGGCCAGCGTGGCCATGATCCGCAGCCGGGCCGGCACATGAATGACCGGGTCGAGGGAGGCGTCGGTCATGCCCTGGCCCTCCCTTCGCCGCTGGCCTGCTACCACTTTGCGTCACAAACCTAATTCACTTTACGTCACAAAGTCAAGGTATGGGCGACCCGACCTGAAGGGTACAGGTGGCCGGACCTGACGGAGGGGTGACCGGACCTGGCTGACGTGGGAAAATGACGGCAGACGGCGAGAGGAGGCAGCTTGGTGGTGGTCCCGGACCTGGCCGACGGGGTGGTGATCCTGACCCGGTACACCGATGACGACGTTCGGGCCCACCTCGCCGGGGAGGACGAGGAGACGGCACGCCGCTTCGGATGGTGGCCGCGGACTCCGACCGAGGCCACCGTCCAGGACACGTTCGCCGGCTACGCCCACAGCTGGGAGAAGTCCGGCCCCATCCGGGCCTTCGCCCTGCGCGAGCAGGCCACCG
>DASXJM010000226.1:0-5090 GCA_036497405.1 Streptosporangiaceae bacterium
AACTCCCAGTCGGGGGTGACCCCGCCCGCCGGGCGCGGGGTGGCGCCCCAGCCCGGGCGGTCGTGCCGCCGGTTGATCCACACCGTGGGCAGGCCCGCCTGCTTGGCCGGCCCGTGGTCGTGGAACAGGCTCTGGGCCACGTGCAGCAACCGCCCCCGCTTGATGCCGAGCCGGTCGGCCTCGGCCAGCAGGGCGTCGAAGTTCCGCGCCGACGGCTTGTAGGAACTGATGTCCTCGGCGGTCAGGACGCTGGTGAACGTGACCTGCAGGCGGCGATTACTGGCCGCGAACGAGGCCCGGTCCACGTTGGACAAGATGATCAGCTGATAGCGCTGGGCCAGGGCGTTCAGGGCGGCGGGCGAGTCCGGGAAAGCGGGCCAGGCCGGGACCGAGGCGGCCATCCGCTCCGCGTCCACCTCGGTGACCTGGGCGCCCAGTTCGCGGCCCAGGTCGCGCAGGCTGCGGGCCAGGATCAGCGGGTACGGGTCGGCCGGGCGGCTGGCCTCGGCGCGGGCTTCGTGGGCCGAGTAGGCGGTCAGCAGGGCCTCGTCGGTCAGGTCCAGGCCCTGGTCCCGGGCCCAGGGACCGAGGACGGCGGCGATGCCGGCCTCCCAGTCGATCAGCGTGCCGTAGCAGTCGAAGCTGAGCGCGTCGAAGTCACCGAACTCCACGGTCACTCCTCGGTACTGCCCGGCTCACTCGAATCGGCGGCGGGGTGCTCGACCAGGGCCAGGATCCGGCTGGACATGAACCGGGCCGTGCGCACGGAAGTCCCGCTGCGGGTCACCTCGCTGACCTCGACGACACCACGGCGGTTGGCTATTTCGACCCGGCGGCCGGCCTTGGTCGCGGTCACCTCGTAGGTGCGCGCGTCCTCGCCGCCGGCGTCGATGACGATCTCGACCCAGTCCCCTTTCATGGCCCCGCTCCCCTCAGGCCAGCGCGGGGAGACGGGTCAGGGCGTCGTCGATCCGCTCCTGCGGGAGGTCGTAGTCCTCCATCTCGCCGGACAGGAAGCGCTGGTAGGCGGCCATGTCGAAGTGCCCGTGCCCGCACAGCGCGGTCAGGATGACCTTTTCCTCGCCCGATTCGGCGCAGCGGCGGGCCTCCTCGATGACCGAAGCCAGCGCGTGGGTGGGCTCCGGGGCGGGCACGATGCCCTCGGCCCGGGCGAACTGGATGCCGGCCGCGAAGCATTCCCGCTGGGGCTTGCTGACCGCCTCGAACAGGCCCAGCTCGTAGGCGTGCGACAGCAGCGGCGACATGCCGTGGTAGCGCAGGCCGCCGGCGTGGATCGGGTCGGGCACGAAGTCGTGGCCCAGGGTGTGCATCTTCAGCAGCGGGGTGAACCCGGCGGTGTCGCCGAAGTCGTAGGCGTAGCGGCCGCGGGTGAAGGACGGGGACGCGGTCGGCTCCACGGCCCGGAGGACCGGGTTGATCCGCCCGGCCAGCTTCTCGCGCAGGAACGGGAAGACCAGGCCCGCGAAGTTCGAGCCGCCGCCGGTGCAGCCCACGATGAGGTCGGGCGCGTCCTCACCGGCCAGCGCGAACTGCTTGAGCGCCTCCTCGCCGATCACGGTCTGGTGCAGCAGCACGTGGTTGAGCACGCTGCCCAGTGCGTAGCGGGTGTCGTCGTGGGCCCCGGCGACCTCGACCGCCTCGCTGATCGCGATGCCCAGGCTGCCCGGCGAGTCCGGGTCGTCGGCCAGGATCTTGCTGCCCGCGGTGGTGATCGGGCTCGGGCTGGCGTGCACGGTGGCGCCGTAGGTTTCCATCAGCGCGCGCCGGTACGGCTTCTGGTCGTAGGAGGCGCGCACCATCCAGACCTCGCACTCCAGCCCGAACTGGGCCGAGGCGAAGGCCAGGGCGCTCCCCCACTGGCCAGCCCCGGTCTCGGTGGTGAGCTTGCGCGTGCCTTCGACCGCGTTGTAGTACGCCTGGGGTACCGCGGTGTTCGGCTTGTGCGACCCGGCCGGGGACACACCCTCGTACTTGTAGTAGATCCGGGCCGGGGTGTTGAGCGCCTTCTCCAGCCGGTGGGCCCGGAACAGCGGGGTCGGCCGCCAGAGCCGGTAGACGTCCAGGACTTCCTCGGGGATCGGCACGTAGGAGTCGGCCGTGACCTCCTGGGCGATCAGCGCCATCGGGAACAGCGGCGCCAGATCCTGCGGCCCCACCGGCTGCATGGTGCCCGGGTGCAGCGGCGGAGGCGGCGGCGCGGGCAGGTCCGGGATCACGTTGTACCACTGGCGCGGCAGTTCGGACTCGTCGAGGATGATCTTGGTCCGGTCCGCCATGACGCCCTCCGCGGGGTGGCTCTGGGTGAATCGTTCCCGTACATCCGATCAGAGGGGGGCCGGGTCGGCAACCCTGGGATTTCGGCGCTGAGGCGCTGACAAGCAGAAAGGGGCCGGGATGAGGCTGGCGGCAACCACGCTGGACGCGCCGGACGCGGGCGAGCTGGCCGGGTTCTACCGGCGGTTCCTGGGCTGGGAGGTCAGCGAGGACGAGCCGGGCTGGGTGACACTGCGGGCCCCCGGGGGCGGGGCGGGCCTGTCGTTCCAGACCGAGCCCGCCTACCTGCGCCCGGTCTGGCCGGCCGGGCCGGGTGACCCGCAGATGTCGATGCACCTGGACATCGAGGTCGACGACCTGGACGCGGCCGGGGCGCGGGCGGTGGCGGCCGGGGCGACGCTGGCCGGGTACCAGCCCCAGGATGACGTGCGGGTGTACCTGGACCCGGCCGGGCACCCGTTCTGCCTGTTCCTGCCGTACTGAAATGGCCTGGCCAGGGAGACGACGCGACTGGTAGAGAAGGCGATATGGAGATCAGGAAAGTGGCGGTGGCCGGAGCGACCGGGCAGGTTGGGCGGGCGGTGGTGGCCGCGCTGCGGGAGAACGGGCACGAGACCGTCGAGCTGTCGCGGGCCGGCGGGGTGGACGTGCTGGCCGGGGACGGGCTGGACGACGCGCTGGCCGGGGCCGACGCCGTGGTCGACGTGCTCAACACCGCGGCCACCGACCCGGAGGACACGGTCGGATTCTTCACCGGGACGTCGGACCGGCTGCTGGCGGCCGAGCAGCGGGCCGGGGTCCGGCACCACGTGCTGCTGTCGATCGTGAACGTCGACGCGACACCGGACAACGCGCACTACGCGGGCAAGATCGCGCAGGAGCAGCGGGTCCGGAGCGGCCCGGTGCCGTGGACGATCCTGCGGGCCACCCAGTTCCACAGCTTCGCCGAGATGGTGGCCGGGTGGACCACGGCCAACGGTGTGGCCGCGGTGGCGCCGCTGCTGGTGCAGCCGGTCGATGTCGGTGACGTGGCCGCGGTCCTGGCCGAACTGGCGGTGGGCTCGCCGCAGGGCCAGGCCCCCGACCTGGCCGGGCCGGACACCCTGGATCTGGTCGACATGGCGATCCGCACGTTCGCGGCCCGCGGCGACAGCACCACGGTCCGGGCCAGCTGGCGGGACAGCCCGTTCGGGGTGTTCATGGCGGGCGAGGTGCTGCTGCCCGGCCCGGGCGCCCGGATCGGCCGGACGTCGTTCAGCGACTGGCTGGCCCGGGACGCGGGTGACCCGCGGGCGCTGGCGGCCAGCTATTTCGAGTGCTGGCTGGCCCACGACTTCGACCGGCTGCGGACGTTGCTGGCGGACGATGCGACGTTCAGTGGGCCGCTCGGTACCGCTTCGTCCGGGGACGAGTGCGTGGCCGGGCTGGAAGGCATGAGCAAGATGATGACCGGGCTGGACATCACCCGGATGGTGGTCGATGGTCCCGACGTCATGACCTGGTACGACCTGCTGACCCAGGGGACGCCGCCGACCCCGACGGTCAACTGGATGCACGTCGAGGACGGGCTGATCCGGCGGATCCGGGCCACGTTCGACCCGCGGGCGATCCTCGGCGACGGCTGATGCGCGGGGTGGTGACCGACCGGCCCGAGACTGGTCAGGGGTACGGGACTGGTCAGGGGTAGCTGCCGGGCTCGGTGACGTACTTCCGCCCGGCGGGGGTGGTCCAGATCATGACGCCGGGCTCGGGCTGTTCGAGCCGCCAGCCTTGCGCTTGTTTACAGCGATGGTGATGTCGGCAGAGCGGGGCCAGGTCGCATTCGCAGGTGCGGCCGCCCTGGTCGTAGGGCTTGGTATGGTCCAGGTCGCAGCGGGCCGCGGCGCGCTGGCAGCCCGGGGCCGAGCATGTCGGAGTGCGGGCCTGGACCAGGTGCTGGAGTTTGCGGCTGGGCTGATAGCCGGGTTCTTCGTGCCGGTGGTCGCAGCTGCCTCTGGCCAGTGGGGCGATGGAGATGGTGAGGCCACTGGTGCTGAGCTTTGGCCAGGCGCCCGGTCCGGGCAGGCAGCCGTGGCCGGCGGCTTGGCCGTCTGGGCCGGTGAGGGTGAGGCAGAACCGGGACGCGGGGTGAGCCGCGGCCGCGGTGAGCAGGTCGCGGGCCAGGGGGCCGTCGACCGGGCCGAACCCGGCGAGGCGGCCGGGCTGATCGCCGTGGCCGAGGCCGGTGCCGAGAGGGACGGTCAAGATGACCCGGGAGGCGACCGGCGGGACCGGTTCTGGGCGCGGACACGAAGTGGGGGCCACCGGCGCCGGGACGGGCCGGGGTGCGGGGGCCGAGTCGCGGTCAAGGAGGGCGTCCAGGTAGGCATGGGCGCGGAGCGCTTCCAGGGTGCCGGGCAGGCCGGCCTCGCGCAGGGCAGCCGCGCGTTCGGTCAGGCGCTGGTCGGCGGCCAGGACCTCGGCTGGGGCCAGGCCGTAGCCGGCCAGGGCGGCGGTGCCGGTGTCCTCCCGCCAGCGCCGTACCCGCGGGTCCTTGAGCGCTTCCTCCCGGCGGCGGGTGGCCGCTTCGGGATCAACGGCCAGGATGGCCCGGGCCAGGGCGGCCCGCAGCTGGCCGGTGGTCTGCCCGGTGGCCTTCGGGAAGATCAGCGCCTCGACCCGGCCGGCGTCGGCGTCGGACAGGATGCGGGTCATCTCGGCGATCAGCTGGGTCCGCGGGAAATCAAGCAGCCCCTCGTGCTGGGCGCGGGCGGTGACCGGGAGCCGGACCTTCAGGTCCAGGGCCGCCGCGTACA
>DASXJM010000227.1:0-4027 GCA_036497405.1 Streptosporangiaceae bacterium
CCGGTGACCACCAGCACGCCGTAGCTCTGGGACAGGTGCCGGCTGACCTGGGTGTCGACCCGCTCGGCCACGAAGAAGGCGTCGGCCTCGCTGGGCAGCAGCGAACCGACCCCACTGTTCAGCGAGCGGCCGTGCAGCTCCTTGATCCGCTCGGGCGGGCAGGCCTTGCGGTCGATGCAGGCCAGCGCCTCCTCCAGCGACAGGCCCAGGGTGGAGTCGCCCTCGCTGAGGCCGAACGTGCTCCACTCCAGCATGATCGACAGGTCGGCGGGCTCCTGCAGCTCGATGACGAGGATGCCGTCGCTGATCGAGTGCGGCGTGCCCGCCGGGCACAGCACGGTGTCCCCGGTGCTGACCGGCACCCGGTTGGTCACGGCCAGCATGGCCTCGACGTCCTGGGCCCGGGCCCAGCCGGTCACTTCCTCGGCGGTCACGTCGCGGTTGAACCCCAGTTGCACGAACGAGTCCGGCTCGGCCTCGAGCACCAGCCAGGCCTCGGTCTTGCCGTGCGGCTTGGCCAGGTGCTCGGCCGCGAAGCTGCGGTTCGGGTGGACGTGCACCGGCAGCCGCTGTCCGGCGTCCAGCAGCTTGACCAGCAACCCGGTGTCGCTGCCGTACTTGGCCACATGCTCGGCCCCGAGCCAGCCCTTGGGGTCCGCGGCCACCGCGTCGGCCAGCAACGTTCCATCTGGCAACGTTGTCTTTCCGTCAGTGTCGGTGCCGAAGCGGGACGTGACCGAGGCGATCCAGTCTTCCGGGCGGTCCTCATGCCCACTCGTTCCGCGCAGCCGGTCGATGCGGCCCGCGCCGCGGTAGAACATGGCCGGCATGTTGGGCCCCAGCACAATTGGCTGCACGAGACTGACCTCCAGGAGACGACGCACTGTCCGGACCGCGCGAGCGGCACCGAAACCTTAACCGGGCCCGCCCTTGGTTGGCACCGTACCCGGCGGGGTGGATCTAGATACACCCAGGGATTGGGGTCTCAGCGTCACTGTGCGATCGGCCCGCCCCGGGCCAGACTGTCGGCAACGGGGAATGAGGAGGCAGGATCATGAGCGAGCCGGCGATGATCGCGGGGCCGTGGCGCCCGGTACGGCGTGGTGTTCGCGGGGGCATCACCGCGACCGGGCGGGGCCTGGCCCTGGCCGGGCTGGCAACGGCCCAACTGGGGTTGCTGGTGCTGCTGTTCATATCGCCGATCCTGATCGGGCTGGCGATCGCGATCCTGCTCGCCGACCACGGCATCGGCACCCGGCAACAGGTCGTGCTCGCGCTGGTGCTGCTGGCGGCCGGTCTCGTGGCGGGAAGGCTGGCCGCGGTGCCTGCGCTGCTGGGCCTGCGCAACCTGGCCCGGCTGACCCGGCGGCTGCTGGGGGACTGGGCCGGGATCCCGGTGGCCGAGGCCTACCTGCCGCCGCCGAGCCCGCGCGCGCCGTTCCATGAGCGGCTGTACTGGCTGACCAGCGACCCGGCCACCCGGCGCGACCTGGCCTGGAGCGCGGTCAACGCGACCGTCGGCTGGCTGGTCGCCGCGCTGCCCGCCATCGCCGTGGTCGGCGGGTTCCTGGGAATGGCCAGCGGCCTGAACCGTCAGTTCGGTTCCTCGTCGTCGGCGGCCTTCGCCGCCAAGCCCGGGTCGCCCTCCCTGCCCAACCCCGTGGCGGTGCAGGTCCACGCGGGCGCGCAGCCGCTGCAGATCGTCGTCGGCCTGGCCCTGGTCAGCCTGGGTGTGGGCGCGGCCCCCTGGGTGCTGCGCGGCTACGCCGGACTGGCCCGCCCCCTGCTCGCCCCGCCCGGCCAGGCCGAGCTGGCCCAGCGGGTGTACCACCTGACCCAGACCCGGAGCGAGACCATCGACAGCGGCGCCGCCGAGATCCGCCGCATCGAACGGGACCTTCACGACGGGGCCCAGGCCCGGCTGGTGGCGGTGGGCATGACCCTGGGCGCGGCCGAGGACCTGATCGCCACCAGCCCGGACGCGGCCCGGGCCCTGCTGGCCGAGGCCCGCACCTCCTCGGCCCAGGCCCTGGCCGAGCTGCGGGCCCTGGTCCGCGGCATCCACCCGCCGGTGCTGGCCGACCGGGGCCTGGCCGACGCGATCCGGGCCCTGGCCCTGGACAGCGGGCTCAGGGTGGACGTGACCGCCGAGGTGCCCGGCCGTCCGCAGCCCCCGGTGGAGTCGGCCGCCTACTTCGCCGTCTGTGAGCTGCTGGCCAACATCTCCAAGCATGCCGGCACCCGGCAGGCCTGGATCGACCTGCACTACGAGCGGGGCCTGCTGCGGATCGACGTGACCGACAACGGCACCGGCGGCGCCGAGCCCGCCGACGGCACCGGCCTGCGCGGGATCGAACGCCGGGTGGCGGCGTTCGACGGGATACTGGCCCTGAACAGCCCGGTGGGCGGCCCCACCGTCGTGACCCTGGAGATCCCGTGCGCGTTGTCATCGCCGAAGACCTCTTCCTGCTGAGGGATGGCCTGACCCGCATGCTGGCCGCGCACGACCTGGACGTCATCGCGGCCGTGGACAACGGCGAAGACCTGCTCAAGGCCCTGACTGGAAACACCGCCGGAAACGCCGCCGGAAACCGGGCCGGGGATACGGGCGGGCCGCCGGACGTGGCCGTGGTCGACGTCCGGCTGCCGCCCACGTTCACCGACGAAGGCCTGCGCGCGGCCCTGGCCGCCCGCCGCCAGCTCCCGGGCCTGCCGGTGCTGGTGCTGTCCCAGTACGTCGAGCAGCTTTACGCGCGCGAGCTGCTGGCCAGCGGGCACGGCGGCATCGGTTACCTGCTCAAGGACCGGGTGTTCGACAGCCGCCAGTTCGTGGACGCGGTACGCCGGGTCGCGGCGGGCGGCACGGCCATGGACCCGGAGGTGATCTCCCGCCTGCTGGCCAGCAACGACGGCGACGACCGGGTCGGCTCGCTCAGCCCCCGCGAACGCGACGTGCTCGCCCTCATGGCCGAAGGCCGGTCCAACGCCAAGATCGCGCAGCGGCTGAGCGTCACCGAACGGTCGGTGGCCAAGCACACCGCCTCGATCTTCCTCAAGCTGGACCTGCAGCCGTCCGAAGACGACAACCGCCGCGTCCTGGCCGTCCTCGCCTACCTGAACCGCTGACCGGCCCACCCGGGCATAACGCGCCCGCCATCTCGGTTACCCGGAACCGGCGGGGCTGACCACGCCCCCTGAGGAGGCTGTGATGCCGAAGGCAGTGCGATACGACCAGTACGGCGGGGTCGAGGTCCTGAAGGTCGTCGACGTGCCCCAGCCGGAACCAGGTCCCGGCCAGGTCCTGGTCCAGGTCAAGGCGGCCAGCATCAACCCCGGTGAGGCCAAGATCCGCGACGGCCTGCTGGCCGAGCGGTGGCCGTCCACGTTCCCGTCCGGGCAGGGCAGCGACCTGGCCGGAGTGGTGGCCGCGGTCGGACCCGATGTGACCGCGTTCCAGGCCGGCGACGAGGTCCTCGGCTGGACCGACAACCGGGCCAGCCAGGCCGAGTACGCGGTGACCGAAGCCACCGATCTGACCGCCCGCCCGGCCGGGGTGCCGTGGCCGGTCGCCGGGTCGCTCTACGTGGTCGGGGCCACCGCCTACGGCGCGATCCACGCGGTCAGCCTGACCGCCGCCGACACCCTGGTGGTGGCGGGCGCGGCCGGCGGGGTCGGCTCGATCACCGTCCAGCTGGCCAAGCACGTGGGCGCGACCGTCATCGGCCTGGCCAGCGAGTCCAACCACGAGTGGCTCCGCGGCCACGGGGTCATCCCGGTCACCTACGGCGACGGCGTCGAGGACCGCATCCGCGCGGCCGCCCCGGGTGGCACGGTCAACGCCTTCATCGACACCGTCGGCAGCGACTACGTGCAGATCGCGCTGGACCTGGGCGTGGCCCCGGCCCGGGTCGACACGATCGCGAACTTCGAGGCGGTGGAGAAGTTCGGCGTCAAGGCCGAAGGCAACGCGGCCGGGGCCAGCACCGCCAACCTGGCCGACCTGGCCAAGCTGATCGAAGCCGGTGAG
>DASXJM010000228.1:0-8582 GCA_036497405.1 Streptosporangiaceae bacterium
CTACTCGGAGGCGCGGTCGCGGGTTTCGCCGAAGACGCGGGCGGCGTAGGCGGCGGCCTGGGTGCGGCGTTCCATGCCGAGCTTGGCGAACAGGGCGGACACGTAGTTCTTCACGGTCTTCTCGGCCAGGAACAGCTGCTCGCCGATCTGGCGGTTGGTCAGGCCGTTGCCGATCAGCTCCAGGATGCGGCGTTCCTGCCCGGTCAGGCCCTCGAGCGGGTCCTGCTTGCGCGAGCTGTCGCGCAGCCGGGCCATCAGCTTGCTGGCCGCGCCCGCGTCCAGCATGGACTGGCCGGAGGCCACCGTCCGCACCGCGCCGACCAGGTCGGTGCCCCTGATCTGCTTCAGCACGTAGCCCGCGGCGCCGGCCATGACCGCGTTGAACAGAGCTTCGTCGTCGCCGAAGGAGGTCAGCATCAAGCACGCGACCTGCGGCATCTTGGACCTGATCTCGCGGCAGACGGTGACTCCGTCCCCGTCCGGCAGCCGCACGTCGAGCACGGCCACGTCGGGCCGCAGCGCCGGGATCCGGGCCAGCGCGGCGGCGGCGGTGCCCGCCTCCCCCACCACCCGGATGTCGGGTTGCGCCTCCAGCAGCTCGCGGACTCCGAGCCGGACGATCTCGTGATCGTCCAGCAGGAAGACTCCGATCGGCTTGTCCACCGGCTGCTTAGGCCCCATCACACTCATTGCAGAACCTTAGCCCGCGGAAGCGTTACACCGATAGCGGTCTGCGATTAGCCGGAAACCGGGGGTCACCGCGGACGGCGGCGCTGGTTGCGGTCGGAGCCGCCGTCACCGCTGGACAGGCCGGCCCGGCGCAGGGCATCAGCCATGGCGCTGTTGGCGGGCGGGGCCGCGCTGCCGCGACGGCCGTCGCGCGGCTGGCCACCCCCAGGCTGATTACCGCGGGCCTGGTTGCCGCGGCCGTCACGGGGCTGGCCCCCGCGGCCATCCCGGGACTGCGGTCCGCGACCCTCCCGCGGCCGGGCCCCGCGGGACCCGTCCCGGTCTGGGGAACCCGGTGAACCAGCCTTCGGTGAATGATTATTCGAATTTCGGGGGGCAGGACGGCCGCCCTCGGTCTCCTCGTCGAGACGCATGGTCAGTGAGATTCGCTGACGCGGGATGTCGACGCTCAGCACCTTGACCCGGACCACGTCGCCCGGCTTGGCCACCTCGCGCGGGTCGGACACGAAGTTGCGCGACATGGCCGAGACGTGGACCAGGCCGTCCTGGTGCACGCCGATGTCGACGAACGCGCCGAACGCGGCCACGTTGGTGACCGTGCCCTCCAAGACCAGGCCCGGGGTCAGGTCGGCCAGCGTCTCCACGCCCTCGGCGAAGGCCGCGGTCCGGAAGGCCGGCCGCGGGTCCCGGCCCGGCTTCTCCAGCTCGCCCAGGATGTCGGTCACGGTCGGCACGCCGAACTGGTCGTCGGCGAAGGTGGCCGGCTTCAGCGTGTGCAGCAGCGCGGTGTTGCCGATCAGCCCGGGCAGGGCCGTGTCGGCCGCGGTCAGGATGCGGCGCACCACCGGGTAGGCCTCGGGGTGCACGCTGGAGGCGTCGAGCGGGTCGTCGCCGCCGGTGATGCGCAGGAACCCGGCCGACTGCTCGAACGCCTTGGGGCCGAGCCGGGGCACGCTGGTGAGCTGCTGGCGGCTGCGGAACGGCCCGGTGCTGTCCCGGTGGGCCACGATCCCGTCGGCCAGCCCGGAACTGATCCCGGACACCCGGGCCAGCAGCGGCGCGGACGCGGTGTTCACGTCGACCCCGACCGCGTTGACGCAGTCTTCCACCACCGCGTCCAGCGAGCGGGACAGCTTGCCCTCGGCGATGTCGTGCTGGTACTGGCCGACCCCGATCGACTTGGGGTCGATCTTGACCAGCTCGGCCAGCGGGTCCTGGAGCCGGCGGGCGATCGAGACCGCGCCGCGCAGCGACACGTCCATGCCGGGCAGCTCGCGGGAGGCGAAGGCCGACGCCGAGTAGACCGAGGCCCCAGCCTCGGACACCACGACCTTGGTCAGGTTCAGCTCGGGGTGGGCCTTGATCAGGTCGGCAGCCAGCCGGTCGGTCTCCCGGGAGGCGGTGCCGTTGCCGATGGCGATCAGCTCCACGCCGTGGGCGGCGGCCAGCCGGGCCAGGACCGCGATGGACTCGTCCCAGCGCCGCCGGGGCTCGTGCGGGTAGATGGTCTCGGTGGTCACCGATTTGCCGGTGCCGTCCACCACGGCCACCTTGACCCCGGTGCGGAAGCCCGGGTCCAGGCCCATGGTCGGGCGGGCCCCGGCCGGGGCGGCCAGCAGCAGGTCGCGCAGGTTGGCCGCGAACACCCGGACCGCCTCGTCCTCGGCGTGCTGCCAGAGCCGCATGCGCAGGTCGACGCCCAGGTGAACCAGGATCCGGGTGCGCCAGGCCCAGCGCACGGTGTCGGCCAGCCAGGGGTCAGCCGGGCGCCCCTGGCTGGTGATCCCGAACCGCCGGGCGATGGCCTCCTCGTACGGCGTCGGGCCGGCCACGGATTCGTCGGCCCCGGAGTCCAGGGTCAGGTCGAGGAACTCTTCCTTTTCGCCGCGGAACACAGCCAGGATGCGGTGCGACGGCAGCCGGGTGAACGGCTCGGCGAAGTCGAAGTAGTCGGAGAACTTGGCCCCGGCCTCCTCTTTGCCCTCGCGCACCCGGGCCGCCAGGGTGCCGGCCGACCACATGCGTTCCCGCAGCTCACCGATGAGGTCGGCGTCCTCGGCGAACCGCTCGACCAGGATGGCGCGGGCCCCGTCCAGGGCGGCGGCCGGGTCGGCCACGCCGCGCTCGGCGTCGACGTAGGCCGCGGCGGCCTGGGACGGGTCCTGGCCGGGGTCGCCCAGCAGCAGGTCGGCCAGGGGCTCCAGGCCGGCCTCGCGGGCGATCTGGGCCTTGGTGCGCCGCTTGGGCTTGTAGGGCAGGTAGATGTCTTCCAGCCGGGCCTTGGAGTCCGCGGCCATGATCCGCTCTTCCAGGGCACTGTCCAGCTTGCCCTGGGCGCTGATCGATTCCAGGATCGCGGCCCGCCGCTCATCCAGCTCGCGGAGGTAGCGGAGCCGTTCCTCCAGCGTGCGCAGCTGCTCGTCGTCCAGCGTGCCGGTGACTTCCTTGCGGTAGCGGGCGATGAACGGGACCGTGGCCCCGCCGTCGAGCAGGTCCACCGCGGCCACGACCTGGCTCTCGCGGACGTTGAGCTCGGCGGCGATCCGCTGGGTGACTGTGGTCACGTGAGTTCGCTTTCTGGCTGGAGGGCGCGGATCAGGAGCCTAATTGGTTCGCGGCGGGTGCGGGGCTCCTCCCACCCGGCTGGTGATGACTTTTCGAAAATGTCAACGTTGTCGAGTCCGGGGGTTGCATTTACGGATTATTCACGCCCAGGTGAGGGATTCTGCGCAGGTCAGGCCTTCATCGCTGGTGAATCGAGTGTTAGCTTGTTGATATTCCCATACCGGCGGTAAGACCCCATTACGGCTGATCGGTCCAACGGTGGAACGTGTCGGAGGCAACGGTATGTCCCCTGCAGCAAAACCTCACTCCTTCCGGGCGCGGCATCGCATCGTGTCCCGGTCCCTGGCGGTACTGGCCGCCGCGGGTGCGGCCGCGCTGATCGCGGTCCCGGCCGGGGCCGCGGCCCGCAGCCCGGCCGCCACCGCGCAGAGCGGCACCCGGACGGCCGCCGCGGCGTCGGCGTCCTGCCCGTGGGTGACCTCGCACGCGCCGATCTCCCAGCGGGTGGCCCAGCTCATGGCCCAGATGACCATTCCCGACGAGATCACCATGGTCGAAGGGCACGGCACGGCCAACCCGTACGTGTTCTACGTACCCGCGATCCCGCGGCTGTGCATTCCGCAGCTGGGCGAGGAGGACGGGCCGAACGGGGTGGCCGACGGCCTGACCGGCGTGACCCAGCTGCCGGCCGGCGTGGCCCTGGCCGCGACGTTCGACCCGCCGCTGGCCGGCCAGTACGGGAAGGTCGTCGGCAACGAGGAGGTCGGCAAGGGGGCCGCGGTCAACCTGGGGCCCACGATCAACATCGACCGGGACCCGCGCTGGGGCCGGTCGTTCGAGACCTACACCGAGGACCCGTACCTGAACGGGTCGCTGGCGGTCAGCGAGATCGACGGCCTGCAGAGCACCGGTGAGATGGACCAGGTCAAGCACTACGCCGTCTACAACCAGGAGACCTACCGCAACACCCCGCAGGACGACGTGATCATCGACAGCCGCACGCTGCAGGAGATCTACCTGCCGGCCTTCCAGGCTGCGGTGCAGCAGGCCAAGGCGGCCTCGGTAATGTGCTCTTACGCGGTGATCAACGGCGACTTCGCCTGCAACAACAAGTTCCTCGAGACCACCATCCTGCGGGACAAGTGGAACTTCCCCGGGTTCGTGACCTCGGACTACGGGGCGCTGCACAACGTCGACGGCGCGGTGGACGGCACCGACCAGGAGCAGCCGTTCAGCGACTTCTTCGGTCCCACCCTGCAGGCCGACGTGGAGAACGGCACCATCCCCCGGTCCGTGCTGAACACGATGGTGCAGCGGATCCTGACCGAGATGTTCCGCTTCAACCTGATCGCCAAGCCGCTGACCGGCACCACGTCGACCCCGGTGACCACCCCGGCCCACCAGGCGGTCGGCACCGACGTGGCCGAGACCGGCACCACCCTGCTGAAGAACTCCGGCTCGGTGCTGCCGCTGGCCAATGGCAAGAACGGCAGCCACGGCGGGAACGTGGCCGTGATCGGCCCGGCCGCCTCGGCCCAGGTGACCTACGGCGGTGGCGGTAGCGCGGCCGTACTCCCATCAGCCACGGTCAGCCCGCTGGCGGGCCTGCAGGCCGCGGCGGGCGCGGGGACCTCGGTCAGCTACACCCAGGGGCTGCCGACCGACACCTCGCTGCCGGCCATTCCGGCCGCGAACCTGTCCCCGGCCTACGCGGCCACCCCGTTCGGCGGCAGCTACAGCGGGACGCTGACCGCCCCCGAGACCGGCACCTACGTGCTCGCGATCACCAATGACTGCGGGTGCTACACGCCCACCTACCTGACCCTGAACGGCAAGCAGCTGCTGGACGACCCGAGCACCCCGCCGGTACACACCTACTCGGTGGCGGTGAACCTCACCGCGGGCCAGACCTACACCCTCGGCATCTCCGGCGACTCGGACGCGCTGACCTGGGCCACTCCGTCGGCGCTGGCGCCGGGGATCTCGGCCGCCGCGGCCGCGGCCAAGACGGCCAAGACCGCGGTGGTGGTGGTCTCGGACGACACCGAGTCCGAAGCCACCGACCGGCTCAGCCTCAACCTGCCGTCGGCCCAGGACGAGCTGATCGCGGCGGTGGCGGCGGCCAACCCGCACACCGTGGTGGTCATCAACGCGGGCGCCCCGGTGGCCATGCCGTGGCTGGACCAGGTGGCCGGCGTGGTCGACGCCTGGTACCCGGGTCAGAACAGTGGCACCGCCCTGGCCAGCGTGCTGTTCGGGCAGACCAACCCCAGCGGTCACCTGCCGGTCACGTTCCCGGTCAGCCTGGCCCAGGTTCCGGCCTCGACCACGGCCGAGTTCCCGGGCGACGGGACCACGGTCCAGTACTCCGAAGGCCTGGACGTGGGCTACCGCTGGTACAACGCCAAGGACATCCAGCCGCTGTTCCCGTTCGGGTACGGCCTGTCCTACACCTCGTACCGGTACAGCGGCCTGCGGGTCACCCCGGTGGCCAGCGGCACCCAGGACGTCCAGGTGACCGCGACCGTGACCAACACCGGCCACCGGTCCGGAACCGACGTGGCCCAGCTGTACGTCACCGACCCGGCCTCGGCCGGTGAGCCGCCCCGCCAGCTCAAGGGCTTCCAGCGGGTCAACCTGGCCCCGGGGCAGTCTGAGCGGGTGAAGTTCACGCTGAAGCCATCCGACCTGCAGTGGTTCGACCCGTCAGCGCCGGGGGCTTCGGCCACCGGCGGCGGCTGGAGCCAGTCGGCCGGCCTGTACCAGGTGTACGTGGGCGACTCCTCGGCCCTGGCCAACCTGCCGCTGCGTGGCGGGTTCCTGGTCCCGGCCACGCCGGGCGCGCGCCAGGTGTCGGTCAGTGCGCCCACCACGGTGACGGCCGGGAAGCCGTTCACGGTCAAGGCCACACTGACCGCGGCCGGGACCCAGACCTTGTTCGGCGTGCGCCTGGCGCTGCAGTTGCCGCAGGGCTGGACGGCGCGGCCGGCGTCGGCGACGTTCGGGGTGGTGCGGCCCGGGCAGGCGCCGTCGGCCACGTTCACGGTGACGCCGCCGTCGTACGCGCCCAACGCCGATCAGGTCGTGCACGCCACGGCCTGGCTGGGCGGGTCGGACACCCGGGAAGCGGGGGTGACCGTCACCGTCGGCAGCTGACCGGGCAGAAGAAGAGGCCGGAGCCCGCTCGGGTGGGCACCGGCCTCTTCGGTCTGGTGGGTGAGTGTAGCGGTTAGCTGCTGGTGACCGGGGTGGGGGCGGGTCCACCGCCACCCAGCGGGCCCCGGTCGGCCTGCTTCTCGAAGAGCCCGATGACGTCCTCGACCGGCAGGCCCTTGGTCTCGGGCAGGAGCTTCCAGACGAACACGATGGCCAGCGCACACAAGCCCGCGAAGACGACCAGGGTCCCGGCCAGGCTGATGGCGTTCTGGGTCACCGGGAAGATCTCGATGAGGAAGAAGTTGGCCAGCCAGTCGAACATGGCCGCGATGGCCGCGGCCTGGCCACGGACCGCGGTCGGGAACACCTCGCCCTGCAGGGTCCAGCCGGTGCCGCCGACGCCGACGGCGAACGAGGCGATGAAGCCGTCCAAGCCGATCATGATCACCGCCAGCCGCCAGTTGCCGGAGGGGACGATGACCAGGCCCGCCGCGGCGATCAGCGCGAACACGATCATGCCGGTGTAGCCGCCGATGGACAGCTTCCGCCGCCCGAACTTGTCAATCCAGCGGAACCCGAGATAGGTGGACGCGACGTTGACGCTGGTCATGATCGCGGTCACGTAGATGCCGGCCAGGGTGGTCTTGACCAGGGTGGCGTGGGCGCCCGAGAAGATCGGCCCGAGCAGGTGCGGCCCGTAGTAGAGCGGCACGTTGATGCCGGTGATCTGCTGGAAGATGAAGAACACGCAGACCACGATCAGGGCCCGCCGCACGCCCGGGGTCCAGTTCTTGCGGCGCTGCTCCTTGGTCTGGCCACCCTCGATGCTCTCGATGGTCTGAGCCGCGGACCGGATGTCCTCGTCGCTGATGTCGTGGACCCCGAGGATGCCCATGGCGTGGCGGGCCTGATCGTACTTACCGTGCCGCAGCAGCCAGCGCGGCGACTCCGGCATCGACGTGCGCAGGGCCAGGCCGAGCAGAGCCGGGACCGCGCCCAGGCCCAGGATCAGGCGCCAGCCGACCGAGCCGGCCGAATTGGGCCAGACCCCGTAGATGAGCATGGCGATGAGGTAGGCGGCCAGGATGCCGACCGTGATCATCCACTGCTGGAGCAGCGACAGCGAGCCACGCCGGTCCTTGGGGGCGTACTCGGCGATGTAAGCGGTGGCGATGGCCGAGTCGGCCCCGATGGCTATGCCGATCAGCGTGCGGGCGATCAGCAGCACGGCGGCGTTGGGGGTGATCGCGGACAGGATCGAGCCCACCGCGTAGATGCCCGCGTCCACGATGAGCAGGATCTTGCGGCCGTACCGGTCGGCCAGGGGCCCGGCCAGGATCGCACCGGCCGCCGCGCCCAGCGAGGCCCCCGAGACCAGGTAGCCCTCGGCCAGGCCCTTCAGGTCGTAGGGCACGAAGTTCAGGGCCGAGCCGATGTTGGAGGTGTCATAGCCGAACAGGAAACCGCCCAGCGTGGCCAGCAGCGTCAGCCGGAAGAGGAAGGCGGTGGATTTCTGGCCGTCCAGCGCGCTGAGCACGCTGTTGCCGGTGCCCTGGCCGTTACGGCCATCACCGTTGCCATTGCCCCGGGCAGGTTCTGCCATGCCAAAGCTCCCTTGCTGTCGGTCTCGGCGGCTAACCCCTCATGCCCGCCGAAACGCGGCGTGAACATAACAGCCGTCACTTCCTTCCCAGGTGACAGGGGTGAACCGACGGAGGGGCCGACGGGGGGTGCCGACGGGGTGGCTCAGCGAGAGCTGAACAGGAGCACGTGCCGGTCGGAGACCGGGCGGTAACCAAGCCGCTGGTAGAGCGCGTTGCTGGTTGGGTTGGCCAGGTCGGTGAACAGCACCACCTCGTCCGCGCCGGCCGCCTGGGCGGCCCGGCTGACGGCCACGGTGACCGCGCCGCCATAGCCCTGACCGCGATGTTCGGGTGGGGTGTAGACCGGGGCGACCCGGGCCATCCCGCCGACGACCGGGGTCCGGGCGGCGGTGGCCACGGGCTCGCCGGTCTCGTTCTCCCACAGCCACTGGCCGCCGCAGGCCAGGCGGCTGTCGACGGCGGCGCCGCTGTCGGGGCGGCCGCTTTCGTTGGCTTCACGGTGGAAGGCGTTGGTCCACTCGACCAGGAGGTCGCGGTCGTCCATGGTGGCCAGCCGGGGGCCGCCCG
>DASXJM010000229.1:0-12280 GCA_036497405.1 Streptosporangiaceae bacterium
CGGGCTGGGAGTTCAGAACGAATCCCCACCCGCCCCGGAACAGACGGCAGCCGGGGGGCTACGCCAGTCGATGGACTCCACCCGACAGGACCAGCACCAGTGGTCCGACTGGTTCAGCAAAGCTCCGCCCAGCGCGGACGACGCTGAGGAAAGGGCCGTTCCCGCCGAAGACGCGGACGGCCCTTCGTCCCGTGCTGCCCAAACCGACGACCCAGCGGCCAGTCCCGTAGCGGGGGACGGCCCGGCCACCCCCGGCGATCCCCCTGCTCAGACCACCGGTCCCACGACCGGGGACGGCTCGGCCCCAGCCGGCGATCCCGTTGCTCAGACCGCCGATTTTGATCTATCGAAGGCCACTGACCGGGCTCCGGCCGACCGCCCGGACCCGTCCGGTGATCCGGCTCCCGCAACTCAGTCCGGCGTGACCGCGGCCGACATCCGCAACACCCGGCCCCCGCGCGACGAGCACGACGACCGCGCCGATGACGCCAGCCCGTTCGGCCCCCTGGACCGCCGGATACCGGGCCAGACCCTGCGTGGCCAGGCCCCCGGGCGGCCGGCCACGCGGGACTACCAGCCTTCCGGCAGCGAGTCTCCGGGGCGCCCGCTTTCGCCGGGGCACCAGTCCCCCGGCCCCCAGGCCCCGGCCAGCCCGGGCGGCCCGGGCGGCCCGGGTGGTGCTGGCGGTACCGGCGGGTCGGGCGGGCCGGCCTGGACCCCGCCGTGGCGGCTCCCCCGCGACGAGTCCATCTCCCGACGCCTGCCCCGCGCCCGCGCTGGCGACCGCTCGGGCCATGAGCCCGCGCCCACCCCACCCCCGGCCGCGCCCCCCACCGTGGCCCAGCCGATCGTCATCCCCGAGCAGGCCCGCGCCCTCTACGAGGCCGAGACCGCGCAGTCCGACGCGACGCCCCCCGTGGCCGAGTCCGAGCCCGACCTGACGGCCCCCGCCACCGACGCGGAGCCGAAGGCGCGGGTGCCGTTCGCCCCGCCCACGGTGGCCCAGCCGATCGTGACCCCCGAGCAGGCGCGGGCTCTGTATGAGGCCGAGACCGCCCAGGCCGAGGAACCGGCCCCCCAGGCCGAGGCCGCTCAAGCCGACGCGACGGCCCCGGCGGCCGAGGCCGAGTCGCCGGAGGCGAGGGTGCCGTTCGCCCCGCCCACGGTGGCCCAGCCGATCGTGACTCCCGAGCAGGCCCGCGCCCTGTATGAGGCCGAGACCGCCCAGGCTGGGGAGACCGGCTCGGGGGCCGAGCCGCCGGCGCCGGCGCCGCCCACCGTGGCGCAGCCGATTGTGACGCCGGAGCAGGCGCGGGCCATGTACGAGGAGGTCTCGCCGACCACGTCCTGGCCGATCATCTCGCCCGACACCCCGGACACCCCGGACGAGGAGGCCAACGGGGCCGACTGGGCGGAGCAGGCCGATGTGGCCGCGGTGGCCGACGGGTCGGTGAACGAGGTCTGGACCGAGCCGTCGATGCGGTCCTCCGGGCACGACGTGCGGGAGGACGAGCCGGCCGGAATAGCCAGAACGGCCGGAACGTACGACGATGAGCTGACGGGAGTGGACGAGATCAGGCAGGCGGAGGGGACCCGGACCGAGCGGAACGACGCCGCCCCCGGGGACCAGCCCCAGCCTGAGGCTCAGCCGCCCGCGATTCCGTTCGCCCCGCCGACATTGGCCCAGCCGATCGTGACTCGGGAGGACGCCCGCAAGCTGTCGCCGCCCCCGCCGACGATGGCGCAGCCGATCGTCACCCCCGAGGAAGCCGCCAGCATGCTGCCGGTGGCGCCCACGGTGGCGCAGCCGATTCTGACCCCGGCCGAGGTCGAGGCCACGGCCATGTCGCCGGTGGAGGTCACCCAGACCGACCTGCCGGTGATGCACGCGCCCGTGACCTACTACGGGCCGGGCCGGCGGCCGCCGACCGAGGGGCGCCCGGGGGCGGCCCCGCAGGAAGGCGCCGAGCAGGCCGAAGCGGCTGAGGCGGGCGAGGCGCAGGGCAAGGCCGCGGCCAAGACCGACCGGCACGCCACCTACAAGCGGCCGGAGATGCTCTCCTCGGCCGAGACGGTGATGCTGCCCAAGGTCAAGCCGCCGCTCAAGCCGTCGCCGAAGATCGCGCGGGCCAGCACGGTCGACACCGGCGCCCAGGCGGTCATGGCCGCGGGCGCGGCCAGCGTCGAGGCGCCCAAGAAGCTGATCGACCAGGAGCCGACCTCGATCATGGCGGTGCAGGCGCCGCCCCGGAAGGTGGCCGCGCCGCCCCGGCCCGACCAGCCCTACACGGCCAGCCAGCGCCGCAAGTGGATCAGCCGGGGCGTCCTGCTGGCCATCCTGCTCATGCAGGCCGTGCTGTCGCTGCGGCTGCACAACGCCGCGTTCGAGGACGAGGCCCAGTACCTGTACGCGGGCCGGCTGGAGATCCTGCACCTCTTCCACCACCAGCCGCTGCCGCTGAACTTCGCGGCCTACTTCTCGGGCGCACCGGTGCTGTACCCGGTGGCCGGGGCGTGGGCCGACAGCATCGGCGGCCTGGCCGCGGCCCGGGCCCTGAGCCTGGTCGAGATGCTGTCCGTCACCGGGCTGCTGTACACGATCAGCCGGCGGCTGTTCAACGAGCGGGCGGCCATCTGCGCGGCCCTGCTGTACTCGGTCACGATGTCGGTGACGTTCCTGGGCCACTTTGCCACCTACGACGCGACCTGCCTGTTCCTACTGGCCGTGACGGCCTGGATCATGGTCCGCACGGCGCTGCTGCGCTGGCCGGTGTTCCTGCTGGCGATCCCGGTGGCCGCGCTGGCGGTGGCGGTCAAGTACGCGGGCGCGCTGTTCCTGCCGACCATCGCGGTGCTGCCGATCCTCACCGCCTGGCCTTACCGGCGGCGGCGGGTGTGGGCCTATCCGGTGGTGTTCGCCGTGGGCACCGGCGCCCTGCTGTACCTGGGACTGAAGTGGGGCGGGCACTCCTACTCCGAGGCCCTGTCCAGCACTACCACCTCCCGGGCCCAGGGCACGACCCCGATCGGGCACATCGGCTGGGAGAGCCTGAAGTGGGGCGGGGTGGTGTTCTTCGCCGCCGTCCTCGGCTCGGTGGCCTACGCCTGGCGGCCACGCACCGACTCCGAAGAGGAGATCGCCCCGGCGGGCAGCCGGCTGCGCCGGATCCTGCTCGGCCTGGTCCTGACGTGTACGGCCCTGCTGGCCCCGCTGTACCAGGCCCACCTGCACACCGACGTCTCGTTCCTCAAGCACATCGGGTTCGGCCTGTTCTTCGCGGCCCCGATGGCGGGCGTGGGGCTGGCCCGGATCATGGGCGACCACTTCCGGCGCCCGCAGATCGGGATCGCGGTCTGGGGGCTGGCCCTGCTGCTGGGCATGACCGAGGCCACCCACCTGTTCGGCGCGTGGGGCAACGAGACCGCCTTCGTGAAGTCGTTCTCCACCCAGCTCAAGCCGGGGGCCAAGTACCTGGTCGAGATCCCCGAGGTGCCGATCTACTACCTCGAGGGCAACAAGGAAGCCCAGGCTCAGCAGTTCTCGTCCACGTTCGTGCTCGTCTACCAGAACCCCAAGGGCGCGGTGCTGAGCGGGACGACCGCCTACGAGGCCGCCATCGCCAACAACTTCTTCCAGGTCGTGGCCTACGAGGGCTTCACCACCCCGGCCACCGACAACGCGATCGCGTCCGAGCTGGCCAAGAACAAGAACTACAAGAAGGTCACGGTGGTCTCGGACTCCACCAAGTACCACGACGGCACGTTCACGATCTGGGTCCGCAAGGCCGGGGTCAAGGGCAAGGGCAAGCTGATCGGCTGACCAGGCCGGAGCTTCTTACCTCAGATCCCGCCCGGGCCGTGGCCGTTGGCCCGGATCAGCGTCAGCAGGCCGTCCAGGTCCTCGGTGCAGGGATTGCAGACGCGCAGGTGGGCCGCGACTCCGGGGTAGCGCGCGGCGGCGGCCGGCTGGTCGGCCACGGCCAGTTCGGCGTAGACCTCCATGACCGCCATGGTGCCGCCGCAGCCGACGTCGGCCGGATCGGTCCGGACGAAGCGGTCAAAGGCTGACCAGCCGCTCATGGGCGCCTCACCTCTTCGCCCTGCAGATACCCGTTAGCTACCAGGCTCGCGCGCAGTTTACGCCTGCTGTCGAACATCGTTTTGTAGATGGCGTTCCGGCTGGAACCGAGCTTCTCGGCCAGCGCGTCGAGCGGGATGCCGTCCAGGACCAGGGCCACGAAGATCTGGCGCTGATGCTCGGTCAGGTCGGCCTGCACGGCCCGGTGCACGGCCCGGACGAAATCCCGGCGCTCCGACTCCCCGGCCGGGTCGAACCCGAACCGGTCCGGCAGCCGGTCCCAGTCCTCGCTGGTCAGCGCGACCGGTGGGCGGCGCCAGAAGTGCCGGCCGATCTTGGCCGACACCTCGAACATGACGAACTTGTAGGCCCAGGTGGTGAACTTGCTCTCGCCCCGGAACTGGTCCAGCTTGGCCATGACGGCCAGCATGGCGTCGGCGGCGGCCTGGTGGGCCAGGTCGTCCAGCTCGGGACCGGACACGTTGAGCTGGCGGTGACGGCGGCGCAGTTCGGACCGGGCCACCTGCAGCAGCGCCTCGTGCAGCCGGGTCACCGCGTCGTCGCGCTCGGTCCCCGGGCTCTGCAGCGCGATCACCCAGTCGCCGGGCGGCTCCGCTGCTCCCATGATCGCAGACTACCGGCCGCGGGTGTGCGTGAGCGCGCCAGCGGGCACGGTATGCGCCGTGGACAATGAGGTCGAAGAGGTCGAAGTGGTGGCGTTCGATGTATTCGGGACGCTGGTGGACTGGCACACCAGCATGGCGGCGGCCCTGGCCCGGGTCGGCGGCCGGGCCGGGATCGAGGCCGACTGGCCCGCGCTGGCCAACGCCTGGCGGGCTCTCTACCATCCGACGCTGGAGCGGGTCCTGGACGGTGACCTGCCGTTCCAGCCGCTGGACACGCTGCACCGGATGATGCTGGACCAGGTGGCCGCCGAGCACGGGCTGGACGCGCTGACCGAGGCCGACCGGGCCGAACTGGTCCGGGCCTGGCACCAGCTGGCCCCGTGGCCGGACAGCGGCCCCGGCCTGACCGCGCTGCGGGAGCGGCACCTGCTCAGCCCGCTGTCCAACGGCGGCCTGGGCCTGCTGACCCGGCTGGCCCGGTTCGCGGGCCTGCCCTTCGACTGCATCGTTTCGGCCGAACTGGCCCGCTCCTACAAGCCGGACCCGCGGGTGTACCAGCTGATCCCCGGCTACTTCGACATCCCGCCCCGCCGGGTGCTGATGGTGGCCTGCCATCCCGGGGATCTGGTCGCCGCGGCCGCCCAGGGCCTGCGCACCGGGTACATCCCCCGCCCGGCCGAGTGGGGACCGGGCGGCACCGCGCCCGCGCCGCCGGCCGGGGTCGACTACGCCGCCACCGACCTGATCGACCTGGCCGCCCAGGTCGGAGCGGCCCGGGCCGGATCGGGCGAGCCCAAGTAGTGACCTTCGGTAAAAATATTGAACGTCGCTCCGCCGGTGCCGTCGATCTGCACCGGGGCCCTTCGTGTAGGAGGTAAACGGCCCGGACGGAGGGAGACGTGATGAGCGAGCCGAAGGTTCTGGTCAGCGGGCTGGGAATTCCCGAGTCACCGCGGTGGCACCAGGGGCGGCTGTGGTTCTGCAACTGGATCGACCGGCAGGTGGTGGCGGCCGGCCTGGACGGCCGGACCGAGGTCGTGCTGACCCGGGACCCGGCCAGCCACTCGATGGGCTGGTCCATCGGCTGGCTGCCCGACGGCCGGCTGCTGACCACCGGCGACCAGGTCCGGTGCCGGGAGCTGGACGGGTCGATGACGGTGTACGCCGCTCAGCGAGCCAACGAGATCGTGGTCGACGCCGCCGGCAATGCCTACGTCAACGGGGCCGACTTCGACTTCGTGGCGGGCGCGGCGCCCAAGCCGGGCTACATCAAGCTGGTCACCCCGGACGGGCAGGTCCGGCCGGTCGCCGAGGACATCCAGTTCCCCAACGGCATGGTCATCAGCCCGGACGGCCGGACGCTGATCATCTCCGAGTCGTTCACCGGCCGGCTGACCGCGTTCGACATCGACCCCGACGGCGGGCTGTCGCGGCGGCGGGTGTTCGCCGAGGGGCTCGGGCCGGACGGCATCTGCCTGGACGCCGAGGGCGCGGTCTGGGTCCAGACCGGCGGGTTCGCGGTGGCCCGGGTGGCCGAGGGCGGCCGGGTCCTGGACCGGATCGAGCTGGCCGGGCACCGGGCCCCGTTCGCGCTGATGCTGGGCGGCCCGGGCCGGCGCACCCTGTTCATCTGCACCGCCGAGTGGCACCAGGACGAGGGCGCCCCGGCCAACCTGGAACGGCTGTCGACCGGGCCCCGGACCGGGCAGATTCTGGCGATACCGGTCGAAATCCCCGGCGCGGGCCGCCCATAACGGCGATCAATACTTAATTTAAGGTGGGTGAATTGGCTCAGCCGACCGCGACCGGGGCGCGCTCATCCGCGACTTCGGCGGGCTCGTCGGGGGTGCGGCGGAGCCATTCCGAGGCGGGCAGCACCAGCGGCCGGGTCGGCAGCGAAATGACCGCTTCCAGCGTGGCCATGCGGCGCAGGAACGCAAAGGCGAACCAGGTCGGAATCCAGGGCAGGCTGCGCCAGTAGCCGTACCGGATCACGAACGGCAGGCTGACGATGAGCGGGAGCGCCCCGGCCAGCATGTACAGCAGGAAGAACGTGATCACGTTCTGCCGGTAGCTGGGGTGGGTGAGCACGAGTTCCAGCATGAAGATCGGGGCCACCATGCCGACCTGCAGGGAGAACCAGGCGAAGCCGCGGCGGAGGGTCCAGAACCAGACCCGCGGCCCGAACGACCCGGCCCGCAGCGGCTCGTGCCGGGCGAACGTGTGGAAGCCGGCCCGGGCCCAGCGGGTGCGCTGTTCGACGAACTCGCCGGCCGACCGCGGCACGTCCTCGTAGGAGCGGATCCGCGGGTCGACCACGGTCCGGTAACCGAGCCGGCCGATCTGCATGGTCAGGTCGCAGTCCTCGCCGTTCATGCCCTGGGGGAACCCGCCCGCGATGATGGTCGGGCCCCGGCGCATAGCGGTGAACGTGCCCGGGATGACCACGATGCCGTCGACCACGCTCTGGCCGAGCCGGGCGAAGCGGAACTGGAACGTGGTCTCCAGCACCCGCAGCCGGTGGAACCAGGTCACGGTGTCGGTCCGCGGTTCCTCCATCGCGCCGACCGAGCCGATCCCGGCGTCGCGGAACCACGGGATCGAGTAGACCAGCGCGTCCGGGCCCATCACGCAGTCGGCGTCGATCCGGATCACGATCTCGGACCGGGTCACCGACAGCCCCCGGTTGAGCGCGGCGGCCTGGCCGCCGTTGGGCGCGGTCAGCACCCGGCCCGAGGCGTACTGGAACTGGAAGATCTCCTCCCAGGCGATGGCCTCGGTGTCGTCGTGGGAGCCGTCGTTGGACACCACCACGTGCACCGGGCCGCCGTACCGCTCGGCCGCGACCTCGATCGACCTGAGCAGCCGGGCGATGTTCTCGGCCTCGTTGTAGGCGGGGATGATCACGTCGACTGCCGGGCGGTCCTCGCTGGGCTTGGGCAGCCGTCGGCTGGTCCACCACAGCAGCCACAACGGCGCCGAGATCAGCACGAACAAGATGCTCACCGCGTACAGCGGGACGAACACCTGCCAGACCGAGGTGGCCCGGCCGGGCTGGGCGATGAAGGCGTAGACCACGAACACCGTGGCCACCACCACGGCCAGCGCGCACCAGGTCAAGATGGTGTCCCAGGCCCGGCGGTTGGGGCCGCCGGGGACGGTGGTGGCCCGCGGCAGCACGAAGGTGGTGAACGTCAGCCGCATCACGACCAGGCCGCCGACCAGCAGGTTGGCCAGGGTGGCCTCGATCCCGAACGGGGACACCAGCCAGCCGGTGGAGATCCCGATCACGACCATCAGCGCGTCCAGCAACAGCGACATGGCCAGGTAGAGCGCGGCGTGCCAGAGCACGGCCAGCCGCCGGCCCCAGGTGCCGCGGATGACCACCGCCAGCCCGATGATGTAGGACAGGGCGAAGTACTGGGTGGCGGGCCGGAGCCGGGCCACGTAGCCGTTCACGCTGGCCGGGTCGCGGCTGATGGCGCTGGCCACGGCCCGCACCCCGTCGATCCACAGCGCGGGCAGCGACGGCCGCTGCCAGCCCAGGAACACGATGCCGAGCACGGCCGCCACGGCCAGGAACGTCCAGGTCCGCGGCCGGTAGACCGAGGTCTTGACGAACTTCGGGATGCGCACGTGGGTCCGGCCGTCGCCGCGGTCCTCCACGCTGTCCACGCTCAGCGGGAGCAGGCACGACAGCACCAGCAGGAACAGCAGGATGGCGGTCACGGCCAGCAGGAGATGATCCACCCCTGTTCCCCCTTCGACTGCTTCCGGCATTCCGGGGCAACATATCAGGCGTGCGTTAAATGGGTGTTTTCCCACATGTTTAGTACGTGAACGCAAAGGACTTCCCCGATGAGCAGCCCATCACCCTGGGATGAATACCGGCTCAATTCCTACTTTCGCAGCCGGAAATGGAGTCAATAGCGACGCGGTTAAATATCGGTAAATCAAGCAAAAGCCCTAGACAATTGGGGCGTCTCCGGCATTAGGGTCCAATTTGTAACGCGAGAAAGGACGCACGACTCACGGGGACGGTGCATGGACACTGAAGCAGTCGATCTTGCCCAGCAGGAGGACAACGAGCCCGACCTCAGTGTGCCCACCAGTCCCGATCTCTCCCCGCTGCCCGAGCCCGAACGGCCCCGGCACTCGCGCCCCCAGCGCATCGGCGGCTTCGTCATCGCGGCCGCCTGCCTGGCCGCCGCCATCTGGTACGTCCCCCGGGTCATCAGCAACGACAATCACCAGCTGACCGGCACGGTAACCAGCAGCGGGGTCGTGAGCCTGAACTTCACCAAGGCCGGCTACCTGGCCAGCGTCCCGGTCCGGGCCGGCCAGGCCGTGCACAAGGGCCAGACCCTGGCCACCGAGTACGCCCCGGCCACCAGTAGCCTGCTGACCGCGGACAAGGCCGCCATCTCCTCCGACCAGGCCCGGCTGGCCCAGCTCAAGGCGGTCCCGGTCGCGGACCAGACCGCCGAAGTGGCGGCGGCCAACGCCCAGCTGGCCAAGGACGAGGCCACGCTGGCCTCGGACAAGGTCAACGCGGAGGCGACCCAGATCGTCGCGCCTTCGGCGGGCACGGTGATCGCGGTCAACGGCGCGCCCGGCGAGACCGTCAGCGCCACCGGCCTCAAGACCGGCGCGTCGTCGTCTCAGACCACCCAGACCTCGCAGGCGCCGCTGTTCTCGCTGCTGCCAGAGGGCCCGCAGTCCAGCAAGTCCGGCGGGGGCAGCGGCTCGGCCCTGCCCGTGGTCGAGCTGCGCACCTCGGCCACCTGGCACGTGGTCGCGCTGATCCCGGAGAGCCAGGTCTCCTCGGTCAAGGCCGGCCAGCCGGTGACGATCAGCGTCCCCTCGTCCCACCTCAAGGACATCAAGGGCCAGGTGCAGGAGATCCTGCCCACCCCGACCTCGACCAACAGCGGCCTGGCCTACCAGGCCGTGGTCAGCGTGACCGGTAAGGCGACGGCCCAGCCGATGGACGGCATGGCGGCCGATGTCAGGATTGGTTCATGACCGATGCTGGTCACCGAACTACCTGCTGGTCCGCCGCGGTCCTGGTCCTCACCGCGCTCCTTCTGCTGACCGCCTGCTCGGGTTCCTCGGGTTCCCCGGGCGGGTCGCCCTCCGGCGGCGCGGGGCGGAGTTCGGCCGCGTCGGCTGGGTCTTCGCCGTCCGGGTCCGTGACCAGCGGGCCGACCTGGCTGGTGACCCGGACGGCCCTGGCGGAACTGGTGGCCGACCCCTCGGTGCGCCAGCGGCTGGCCGGGGCGCGGGTCTACGAGATCCTGCAGCCGGGACAGCGACTGCTGTCCGGGGTCCAGGCCCGGGCGGTGGTGACGTTCTCCTCGGCCGCCGACCTGGCCGAGGCGGTCCGGTCCGGCCAGGTGCCGTCCGACGCCTACGGGGTGCTCTATGACCCGGAGAACTGGTCGTTCACGCCCTCGGCCGAGCAGCACGACCCGGTGGCCGCGGCCAGCCAGGCCGCCCAGGCCGCGCACGCGCGGGGCCTGAAGCTGCTGGTGGCGCCGGCGATGAACCTGACCAATGTGCTGGGCTCCGGCTCCGGCTCGGCGGACCGGGGGCCGCGCTGGCAGCAGTTCCTCAACCTGCGGCTGGTCGCCCACCTGGCCCAGGTCGCCGACGTGGTCGAGTTGCAGGCCCAGAGCCTGGAACGGGACACCGCCACCTACACCTCCTTCGTCCGCCAGGCCGCGGCCCAGGCCCATGCGGCCCGGGCCGGGGTCACGGTGCTGGCCGGCCTGTCGTCCAACCCACCCGGTCCCGCGGTCACCAGCCAGCACCTGACCGACGTCATTCGGGCCACCCGGTCGCTGGTGGACGGTTACTGGCTCAACATCCCCGGTCAGGGCGCCCGCTGCCCCAACTGCAGCGCGCCCGCGCCCGGAGTCGCCCAGCAAGCTCTGCAAGCCGCCATCTGACCTCGCACTTCCAGCCAGTTCCAGCCAGCCGAACGGATGTGAGCATGAGCCGGAGCATGAAGATTCTGGTGCTGGGTGGGGATGGGTACCTGGGCTGGCCGACGGCCTTGCATTTGTCGGCGGCCGGGCACACGGTCGCGGTGGCGGACAACTTCGCCCGCCGCGGCTACGACCATGAGCTCGGGGTGGAGTCCCTGGTGCCGATCGAGCCGCTGCAGGCCCGGGTGGCCGTGTGGCAGGAGCTGACCGGCCAGTCGATCGGCGTGTTCGTCGGGGACCTGACCGATGCCGTGTTCTGTCACCGGATCATCGCCGAGTTCCAGCCCGACGCCGTGGTCCACTACGCCGAGCAGCGGGCGGCGCCGTACTCGATGATCGACCGGGCCCACGCGGTCTACACCCAGCAGAACAACGTGATCGGCAACCTCAACCTGCTGTTCGCCATCGCCGAGATCGACCCCGACATTCACCTGGTCAAGCTGGGGACGTTGGGCGCCTACGGGACCCCCAACATCGACATCGAAGAGGGCTGGCTCGAAGTCGAGTACAAGGGCCGCCGCGACCGCGTCCCCTACCCGATGCGCCCCGGCTCGTTCTACCACCTGTCCAAGGTCCACGATTCCCACAACATCGAGTTCGCCTGCCGGGTCTGGAACCTGCGCGCCACCGACCTCAACCAGGGCGTCGTCTACGGCCAGCAGACCCTGGAGACGTCGCGTGACGAGCGTCTGGCCACCCGGTTCGACTACGACGCGGTGTTCGGCACGGTCCTGAACCGGTTCGTGATCCAGGCCGTCCTGGGCCACCCGCTGACCGTGTACGGCACCGGCGGCCAGACCCGCGGCATGATCGACATCCGCGACACCGTCCGCTGCATCCAGCTGGCCTGCGAGAACCCGGCCGACCGCGGCGAGTACCGCGTCTTCAACCAGATCACCGAGTCCATGACGGTGTTGGGTATGGCGGAAGCGGTGGCGGCCGCCTCCCCCGAAGAGGTCCGGATCGAGCACCTGGACAACCCGCGGGTGGAACTGTCGGGCCACTACTACAACGTGAGCCACACCAAGCTCATCGACCTGGGGCTGGAGCCCCACCTGCTGTCAGACACCCTCATCGAGTCGCTGTTCGAGATCACCAAGCGGTACGCGCACCGGGTCCGGCCCGAGGCCCTGCTCCCCACGGTGAACTGGCGGAAGCCGGCCTCGGGCGCCTGAGGCTGGCGGGTCCAGCGGCCAGCCAGCTGGGGGGTCAGAGGTAACTTTGATCCCCCTCTTAGGGACCCAGAGTTACCTTTGGCCCCCTTCGTGAGGCGCCCCGCGCACAGGACTGGCCGGCTTGCCGGGTTACGCGGGGGTGGGGAGGCCGGTGAGGTGGGCCAGGGTGGTGACGGCGTAGGTGAAGTAGGCGGGGAGGTCGGTGATGACGTTGTTGAACTGGCCGAAGAGCTCGAAGCTGATGAGGCCGAAGACGCCGGCCCAGGAGGTCAGGGCGGCGGCGGCCACGTCCTCGGGGACTCCGGGCATGACCGCGTCACGCAGGCGCTGGAAGTCATCGGTGAGGACGGGCGGGACCGGGGCGCGGGGCGGGACCGGGCCCAGGGCGCCGGCGGCGTGGGCCTCGCTGAC
>DASXJM010000230.1:0-9177 GCA_036497405.1 Streptosporangiaceae bacterium
GCTGCTGGACCTGCCCCCGGGCACCGGCGACATGGCCATCTCCGTGGCTCAGCTGCTGCCCAACGCCGAACTGCTGGTGGTGACCACCCCGCAGCTGGCCGCGGCCGAGGTCGCGGAGCGGGCCGGGGCCCTGGCCACCCAGACCCACCAGCGCATCGCTGGGGTCATCGAGAACATGTCGTACCTGATCTGCCCGCACTGCGGGGAACACCAGGACGTGTTCGGCGCCGGCGGCGGCGAGACCGTGGCCGGCGCCCTGACCCGGATCACCGGCACGCCGGTCTCCCTGCTGGGCCAGATTCCGCTCGATGTCCGCCTCCGCCAGGGCGGCGACGAGGGCGTCCCGCTGGTGCTCAGTACCCCGGACGCCCCGGCCGCCCAGGAACTGCGCCAGGTCGCCGACGCCCTGAGCACCCGCGCCCGCGGTCTGGCCGGCCGGTCACTCAGCATTTCCCCGCGCTAGCTGGGTTACCCAGCGCTGCGCGGGCCAGGTTGAGCCAGCCCCGCCCTGCCCTCCGCGACCCCGGCCTCGGCCCCGGACCCGGACCCGGACCCGGACCGCCAGCCCATCCAGTCACAACAGGCTCACGAGTCTGGGTAGGCCCCGCGCCGGAATGTGCGCGATGAACCACTCACCACACCCTGGTGTGATCGGTGAACCATAACGCACATTCGGCGGCTTCGACCAGGGCGCCGACGAGGTCACCGGACTGGTTGAGCAGCGTCTCCATCCGGGTCGGCGGGTGGTCGGCCCACAGGCCGATGGAGCCGAGGAGCACGGCGCAGCGACCGGTGCCGGTGATCAGCTCCATCCAGGGCGGGGCCTGGGCGCACTCGCCGGCCCACACGAGCGCCCCATCGGGCGCGGTGAGCCGGGCCGAGCGGTCGGCCGACAGGTTGAGCCGCCAGCCCGGGGCCGGGACGAGGGGCTCAGCCAGGTCGATGGTGCTCGGGCCGGCCGGGGGTGTCGCGGTGACCGGGGTCAGGCCCTGGCTCAGCAGGCCGGAGACGAAGCGGTCCGCGCCTGCGCCGGGTTCACGCCCGGCCCGGTCGGGCGACCGGTCGAGGATCAGCAGCGGTAGCGGGCCGTCCGGGCCGAGCAGCGTGTCGGTCAGGGCCCGGGCGCTGGCGGCGGGGCCTGGAGCCGTGAGCGGGGGCCGCTCGGCCGTCAGGTGGCTTCCATGTCGAAGGGGGGCTCTTCGCCGGGGAGCAGCGCGGGTGAGCCATTGGCGGCGGCGGCCGCGGTGGCGGTGGTGGTGCTGCTGCCGTTCAGGTCCATCTCGTTGAGCAGGTGCTTCTGGACGAAGTGGCGCGGGTTGAGGTCTTCGATCTCGAAGTCGGCGAACTCCGGGCCCAGGCCCTCGCGCAGGTCGTTCTTGGCGCCATCGGCGATCTTGCGCAGCTCGCGCAGGGCCGCGCCGGCCTTCGAGGCCATCTTGGGCAGCTCTTTCGGGCCGAAGATCACGATCGCGAGGACGGCCAGCAACAGGAGCTTGCCTGGGGACAGATCGAACACCGGGGCTCTCCATCGCAGCTCACGAGCGGGGACGATTCTCGTCCCGCAGTCCACTCTAAACCGTCGGGCGGGCTGGGGGGCAGAGGCGACTGGTCGGGTAGGGAACGGAAAATCGTCGCCGGGTCAACGGAACGGGTTGGCCAGGGTCGCCATTCGCCCGAACCCGTGGGACAGGCGGTCCCAGAAGCCGCGCGGCGGATTGTAAGGCAGGGTCCCGACCGCGTCGGTCAGCGTGGCCCGCGGGGCGTCGGCCATGACCGTGAACACGAAACCGTGGCCGGCCCAGGTCACGCTGCGCTGGTCGGGCTGGCCCGCGTAGACGGTCCGGCCGGCCAGCGTGATCTTCTGGTATCCGGTCAGCTCGGGGGCCAGGTTGCCGCGCTGGACGAAGACCGACACCACGTACAGGCCATCGGAGTAGCCCAGGTCGAGCACGGGACCGGAGCGGGTGGTGGCCACGTCCGCCTCGAACAGGGCCAGCTGGCCGGGCAGCGCGCCGGGGGCGGGCCAGCCGCGGCCCCGCATCTGAGTCACGTCGACCGCGGTGAGCTGCTGGGCCGTGGTGGCGGGCACGGTCGTGGGCGGCTGGGCCGTGGCCGAGCCGACCGTGAGGTCGATGAAGGCGTCCTCACCGATCAGGTGGGAGCCGGTGTCGAACACCTCGCGGCGCAGCGGCAGCTTGGTCGCGGTGTCCAGCCAGAACCGGGCGGCCAGGGAGCCGTCCTCGCGGACGGCCTCGACCAGCTCGGCCGGGCGGCTGTCGGCCGAGGCCGAACCGGTGTAGGCCAGGTCGTAGTGGCGGCCGAGCAGGGCCACCAGCTGGCCGGTGACCCCGAGCACGCCCTCCGGGGCCTGGCTGTCGGGGTCGTCGGACATGCTGGCCACCGCCGCCGGGCCGGCCACCCCGGCCGGGGTGGCCTGGACCAGGGTGTCACCGCCGCTGCGGTGCCAGACGTTGGCCACCAGCGTGCTGTTCTGGCCGCTGACACCGGTGGCCGACACCATCTCGACCCCGTGGTAGGAGACGTTGGAACCGGCCTGGGCCGCCTCCTCGAGCAACTGCAGGCCGGGGCCGCCGTCCTGCGGGGCGCTCGGCTTGAGATCGGGCGGCGGCGGGACGGCGGCGGCCCTGGTGTCGGCGACGTCCCGCACGGCCGGGTGGCTGCCGCTGCTCACCAGCAGCAGGCACGGCACGGCCAGCAGGGCCAGCGCGGCCACGACGGCGGCCACGGCGGCCACCGCGGCCGGCCAGCGGCCCAATCGGGACCGGGCCGGCCAGCGGCCCAAGGGGGAACGCAGCGCGGGGGGCCAGTTCACGGGAGCGCGCTGGTGCCGGTGAATACGGGACTGGGCGCGCTGGACGAGCCGCCCAGCGGGACCTGCCCGGTGGTGATCGCGTGCTGAACGCTGTACAGCTGGACCGGCGGCGTGACCCGGGGACCCGGATCGTCATCGGTTCCGCCCATACTGAAGGCAGTCACGCTGAGTCCGGCGAACACGCAGGACACCACGCCCAGGGCCAGATAGCGGCCCCGGTGGCGGCGCTGGCCGGGCCGGACCGGGCCGCGGCTGGGACCAGGGCCGGTGACGGCCCGGGGCACGGTCCGGAACCCTGGCCGCACCCGGGCGGTCAGCCGCCGGGCCCGCCGGCGGGACGGGACCGGGGCCCCGGGCTCGGCGATCCTGATCAGCCGGGCGGTCAGCGCGTCGTCCGGGGCGACCTCGCCCAGGCCACGCATCCGCTGCTTCAGCGCCCGCAGCTCACGGGCCTCGGCCCGGCAGGCCGCGCACCGGGCCAGGTGCGCGTGCACCCGGTCGCTCTCCTCCGCGCTGAGCTCGCCGTCCACCAGGGCTGACAGCCGGTTCCCGAGGTGGCTCATGAGCTTGACTCCCCCCGCTCGGCCCGGGTGGCCGACGCGCCCCGGGCGACGCCGGGGCGGCGGGGCCGGCGGTGCTCCAGGGCGGCCCGCAACTGGGAACGGCCCCGGTGGATGCGGCTCCTGACCGTGCCGATCTTGACGCCCAGCGTGGCCGCGATCTCTTCGTAGGACAGGCCTTCGATGTCGCACAGGACCACGGCGGCGCGGTACTCGGGGGCGAGGTCCCGCAGCGCGGTCTGGATGTCGCCGTCCAGGTGACGGTCGTCGAACGCCTGGGCCGGGGTCGGGTCGCCGCCGGACATCCGGCCTTCCACGTCCTGGCCGAGGTTCTCGAACCGGATCCGCTGGCGCCGCCGGGCCAGGTCCAGGAACAGGTTGGTGGTGATCCGGTGCAGCCAGCCCTCGAACGTGCCCGGGGTGTAGCTGCCCAGCGAGCGGAAAACCCGGACGAAGACCTCCTGGGTCAGGTCCTCGGCGTCGTGCGGGTTGCCGGTGAGCCGGTAGGCCAGGCGGTAGACCCGGGCCGAGTGGGTGCGGACGACATCGTCCCAGCTGGGCACGGTCCACTCCGGGGCCGGAGCGGGACGCGGGCCAGCCTCGTCCACGACGATCTCCCTTGCCTCATCCCGCCCGGTCCTCAGCACCATCATCCCTCCGAAAAGGGGGCCTTACCTGCCGCATTACCTAACGGTTCGGCCGGCTGAATTGGTTCCCGGGGTAGGCGGCGGGCGCTAGGCTCCCTCTGCGGCCGTTTTCTGCCCGGGGAGGAAGTCATCGCGAGCGTACACGCGGCCGTCGGTTATGCCGACGGTTACCTGCCCGAGGACGAAGCGCTGCTCGAGGCCCGGGCCAGCGCCGAGGACCTGGGCGGCAGCGAGCCGGTCCGGCCCGCCAGCGGGGCCACCCTGCGGTTCCTGGCCGCGGCCATCGACGCCCGCACCGTGGTGGAGATCGGCACCGGCTGTGGCTCCTCCGGCATCTGGCTGCTCCGCGGCATGCGGCCCGACGGCGTGCTGACCAGCGTGGAGGTGGAGCCCGAGTGCCAGCGGATGGCCCGCAAGGCGTTCGCCCAGGCCGGGTTCGTGGCCAACCGCTACCGGCTGATCCTGGGCCGGGCCCTGGACGTGCTGCCCCGATTGTCGGACGGGGCTTACGACCTGGTGTTCTGTGACGCGGATCCCCGCGAGTACCCGGACTACCTGGAGGCCTCGCTGCGGCTGCTCCGGGTGGGCGGCATCGTGGCCTTCGACGACGTGGTGATCCCCCCGGACCTGGCCGGCCTGGAGCCCGGGGAAGCGGCCGACCTCGAGACCTCCTCCCCCGCCAGCTGGGGTGCTCCCGACTCGCCCCAGGCCCGCGAGGTGGCCGAGGTGCTGCGGGCCGACGACCGGCTGATCCCGCTGTTCGTGCCGGTCGGCGAGGGCCTGATCGCCGCGGTCAAGCGCGCCTGAGCGTCAGGCGGCCGTCACCGCCTCGGGCACGCTCAGCCCGATGGCCGTGGCCAGCGCGCTGGTGTCCGTGCCGGTGACCTCGGCCCAGCCGTCACCCGGGGGCTGGCTGTCGCCCCCGTCACCGGACCCGGGGTCACGGAACGGCCGCAACTGCGGCGGCCGTACCGGAACCGCGATCAGCGCCGCCTCGGCCGTTCCGCCCACCGTGGTCAGAACGCCGTCGAGACCCTGCGGCCCGGTCGCGGGCTGCGGGGTGACCTCGATGTCGACCGGCAACGGTCAGCTGGTACTGGGAACGACCGTTTTCAGGGCATCGCCCAGCGCGGCAGCCTCGTCAGCGGACAGCTCGACTACCAGCCGGCCACCACCTTCGAGGGGCACGCGCATGACAATGCCACGTCCCTCTTTGGTGACCTCAAGCGGACCGTCACCTGTCCGCGGCTTCATCGCCGCCATCCTGCACCCCTTCTCCTAGGATCCGCCGGACTCATCTGACTTCTATCACCCTGCGGTCCCAGCGCCAGCGGCGGAACCCGGCCAGTCTCACCCGTCCCTGTCAGTCGCCCTATTATCCCGTGTTCGGACGCAGAATGGTAATGATCGCGTTCGGGCGAGGCGTCTGGGGTGCTGCGACACCGGGATTCCCCGGTGCCCGGTCCCGGCCGGCCATGATGATCCGGGAGGACGACGATGACCGACACGGTGCTCTACGAGACGGCCGGCGACGTGGCCGTGATCCGCCTCAACCGGCCCAAGGCGCTCAACGCGCTGACCGCCGAGATGAAGGTCGGACTGCTGGCCGCGCTCCGGCGAGCCGCCGGCGAACCGGTCCGGGCGGTGCTCCTGACCGGTAATGGCAGAAGCTTTTGCGCAGGTCAGGACCTTGTTGAGCACGCCGAAAAGCTCGAATCGGGCTCCACCGCGCTGAACACCGTGCAAGAGCACTACAACCCGATCGTGATGGAAATCGCGACCATGCCCAAGCCCGTTGTGGCGGCAGTGAACGGTGTGGCCGCCGGGGCTGGTGCGGGCCTGGCCCTGGCGTGCGACTTCCGCCTCGCGGCCACGGGCGCCACCCTGGTCATGTCATTTTCGGCGGTCGGATTGGGTCCGGACACCGGCGTGTCGTGGACGCTCTCTCGGCTGGCCGGCCCGGCCACGGCCGCCCAGCTGCTGATGCTGGCCGAGCCGGTGCCGGCCGAGCGGGCGCTGGGGCTCGGATTGCTGAGTTCGGTGGTGCCGGACGACGAGCTGGCCGAGAACGCCCTCGACCTGGCCCGGCGCCTGGCGGCGGGCCCCACCGCCGCCTACGCCGCGATCAAGCAGGCCCTGCAGTTCGCCGCGGTCCACAGCCTGGAGGAGTCCCTGGCCGAGGAGGCCGTCCTGCAGGGCGCCCTGGGCCAGACGGTCGACCACCGCGCGGCCACCAAGGCCTTCGTCAACAAGGAACGGCCGCGGTATGTGGGGCATTAGGGGTTTCTGGGGCCCCTGTGGTTTTCGGGGGGTTTGAGGCTCGGGATGCTTATAGGGCCGCTGAGGTTGCTGAGGTTGCTGGGATTGCTGAGGTTGCTAGGGACTCGTGGGGCTCCGTGTGTGCTCCCGGAGTTCTGATTCGTCCAAGGCGCGCTCAGGGGCGGGACCGGACAATGGCCATGAGGATGAAGCCAGATCAACGGGAGCTTGCATGCAGGTGATACGAATCATCACCGACCTTCGAGTAAATGATCTTGATGAAGCTAAGGAGTTTTACACGCGTTATCTGGGGCTGAGCTCGGAGGAGTTCAACCTGGGCTGGGTGGCCCGGTACACCTCGCCCCGGAATGGGGAGCGGGTCCAGATCCTGACCCGCGACGCGGCCGCGCCGGTGGATCCGGTGGTGTCGGTGCAGACGACCGACGTCGAGGCGGCCTACCGGGAGGCCCAGGAACTCGGGTACGAGATCGTGCACCCACTGACCGTGGAGGCGTGGGGGGTGCACCGCTTCTTCGTGCGGGCCCCGGACGGGAACGTGTTCAACGTGGTGGGCCACCCGCACGAGAAGTAGCCTCAGGCGCCGGAGGGCACCTCAGGCGCGCAGGTGGTCGTGGAAGAAGGCCAAGATGCGGTGCCAGGAATCCTCGGCCGCCGACTCGTGGTACTTCATGCGGGCGGCCCCGGCCAGCGGGGACAGGGCGGCGGGGGTCCGGTTCATGAACCGGCGGCCGGCCTCGGGGTAGACCTTGATGTCGTGCGGCACGCCCAAGGCGGTCAGGGCGCCGGCCAGGCGGGCCGGCGGCTTGGGGCCCATGGGGTCGCGGGCGCCGAAACTGCCGACGATGGGGCAGGCGTCCTTCAGGGCGGTTTCGGCGTCGGCGGGGACGTCGCCGTAGTTGATGCTGACCGCGGTGAAGCCGTCCCGGGGCGCGCACAGCAGGGCAAAGCCGCCGCCCATGCAGAAGCCGATCGCGCCGGTCTTGCCCGAGCAGTCGGACCGGGAGGCCAGCCAGGCCCGGGCCGACTCGATCGCGGTGAACGCCGGGCCGGACCCGGTCCGGAGCTGCTGCATGGCCCCGCGCACGCAGCGGACCCAGCTCTTGCCCAGGTACAGATCGGGGGCGAAGGCCAGGAAGCCCTCACCGGCCAGCCGGTCGGCCTGGTGCCTGATGTCCTCGGTCAGGCCGAACGCTTCGTGGATGACCACCACGCCCGGCCAGCGCTCCGGGGGTGGCACGCTGCCCGGTCCGCCAGGTACGGCCAGGTGGCCATGAACCATTCCGCCGTCGCCGGGATAGGGGAGATCAGGCATGCGCACAATGTCTCATACCGTCCGGACCCGGTTACCAAGCGCCCTCGGCAACCGGGCCGGACAGCTGGCTGGTACGTCTAGCCGACCGACGGTCCCAGCCCCATCGACTGCGGGGTGCTCGAGTCGGGCGACGGCTGGTTGAGGCCCTCGTCCAGTGGGCCGTACTCGGTCATCAGGGCGGCGCTGCCACCCCACGGGGTCTGCTCCTCGGCGACCAGGGTGTTGGTGGTGAGCAGCAGGCCGGCCACGGACGCGCCGTTCTGCAAGGCGGACCGGGCCACCCGCAGGGGGTCGATGATGCCCAGCTCGATCATGTTCCCGTAGCGGCCCTCGAGGGCGTCGTAGCCCTCGTCGATGCCCATCTCCTTGACCTTGGCCACGACCTCGGTGCCGTTGTAGCCGGCGTTGGCCGCGATCAGGTAGGCGGGCTCGGTCAGCGAGTGCCGGACGATGTCCACGCCGATCTTGTAGTCACCCTTGACGTCGAGGTCATCCAGGGCGCTCTCGGCGTGCAGGAGGGCGGCGCCGCCGCCGGCCACGATGCCCTCGGCCATGGCGGCCCGGGTCGCGGACAGCGCGTCTTCCACCCGGTGCTGCAGTTCCTTGAGCTCGGCGTTGGTGGGCGCGCCCACGCTGATCACCGCGACCTTGCCGGACAGGGCGCCGATCCGCTCGGTGAGCACGTCCTCGTCGATGCCGAACTGGGCCCGCTCGCGCTCGGCCCGCATCTGGTTCAGCCGGAACTCGATCGCCTCGCGGGAGCCGGCCCCGCCGATGATCGTGGTGTTGTCGGCCGTCACCTGGACCTGGCGGGCCCGGCCCAGCTGGGCCACCGTGATCGTCTCCAGGGTGAACCCGGAGTGGCGGCTCAGCACCTCGCCACCGGTCAGGGCGGCGATGTCCTCCAGCTTGTGCAGTCGCCGGTCGCCGAAGCCGGGCGCGCGCACGGCCACGCTCTGGAAGGTGCCGTTGACGTGGTTGTGGACCAGCATCGACAGGGCGGTGCCCTCGACGTTCTCGGCCACGATGACCAGCGGCCGCCGCTCGCTCCGCATGATCTTGTCCAGCAGCGGCATCAGTTCCTGGACGTTGGTGATCTTCTCGCTGCAGAGCAGGATGTACGGATTGTCGACGATGGCCTCGAGGGCGGCCGGGTTGGTCACCATGTAGGGCGACATGTAGCCGTTGTCGAACTCGAAGCCCTCGACGAAGTTGACCTCCATGCCGGGGACGGGGGCCTCCTCGACCGTGACGATGCCGCCGGAGCCCACGGTGTGCAGAGCCTTGGCGATGACCCGGCCCACGGTGTCGTCGTCGTTGGCCGAGATGGCCGCGACCCGCGTGTAGTCCTCCTCGGTCTCGATCGGGTGCGCGACCCCGCGCAGGTACTCGACCAGGCGGCCGACGGCCAGGTCGATGCCCCGCTTGACCAGCACCGGGTTGCCGCCGCCGGCGATGGCCTTCATGCCCTCGTGCACGATCGCCTGGGCGATCACGGTGGCCGTGGTGGTGCCGTCACCGACGATGTCGTTGGTCTTGATCGCC
>DASXJM010000231.1:0-4045 GCA_036497405.1 Streptosporangiaceae bacterium
CCGGTCCGGCCGGGGACTGAGTCAGCTGGCGGCCCAGATGCCGCCGTCGACCGGGATGACGGCCCCGGTCACGTAGGCGCCGCCGCGTCCGCTCAGGTAGACGGCGACCCCGGCCATGTCGTCGGGGCGGCCGATCCGGCCCAGCGGGGACTGGGCCGCGATCATGTCGCCGTGCTCGGCCAGGGTGGCCGCCATCATCTTGGACTCGAACGGCCCCGGGGCCACCGCGTTGACCGTGATGTGCCGGGGTCCCAGTTCGTGGGCCAGCACCCGGGTCAGCTGGTGCAGCCCGGCCTTGGTCGAGGAGTAGGCGTAGGTCGACATTGGCGGCACCTGGAGCCCGTCGATGCTGCCCACGTTGATGACCCGGGCCGGGTCATCGGCCGTGCCGGCCGCCTCCAACAGCGGCAGGAACGCCCGGACCAGGAAGAACGGCGCCTTGAGGTTCAAGGCGACCAGCTTGTCCCAGGCCGACTCCGGATAGGTCTCCAGCGGTTCACCCCAGGCCGCGCCCGCGTTGTTGACCAGGATGTGCACCTGCGGCTCGGACTGGCCCACGACCTCGGCCAGCCGCACGCACTCCGCCTCCGAGGACAGGTCGGCCGGCACCGAGACCACCCGGCCGAACTCCGACAGTTCGTCCACGGCGGCCTGGCCGGCTTCCGGCTTGCGCGAGCTGAGGTAGACCGACGCGCCCGCTTGCAGCAGCCCGCGCGCCATCATCAGCCCGATGCCGCGGGTCCCGCCGGTGACCACGGCCACCCGCCCGGTGAGGTCGAAGAGATCCATTCCGTTATCGTGCCACCCGACCGTTTCCGGCCGGGGGCGGATCCGCGTCAGTCCTGACAGCTGCGCAGCAGGGGCAGGAAGAGCTCGTCGACGATCGACTCGATGCGGGCGGGGGCCGGGGGCTTGAGATCCATCAGCAGGTCGTGCCGGACCAGGTCGAACGGCAGGTCGAGCACGGCGGCCGGGATGCGCTCGAAGTCGATCTCGCCGCGGTCGTGGGCCCGCTGGTAGATGGGCCGCCCGCGCGGGCGCAGGCGGCCGCCCATGATCTTGTTGCGGATCTGGGCCGGGGTGAGGCCGGTGGCGGCCCGCAGCCCGGAGAATGCGGTGGCGGCGGCGATGGCGTAGACCCCGGCCCGGGCTTCGGCCACCGCGGTCAGCTCGGCCAGCAGATCGGTGCGCAGGGTGCCGGTGTCCGGCAGGTCGATCGGGTGGGCGTCGCGGTAGTGCTCCATCGCGGCCAGCACCAGCTCGTCCTTGTTGGGCCAGCGGCGGTAGAGCACGGGCTCGCTGGTGCCCGCCCGTTTGGCCACCGACTCCATGGTCAGGCGGGCGTACCCGACCCCGACCAGCTCGTCCCAGGCCGCCACCAGCAGGGCGGACTCCAGCTCCTGGCCGTGCCGGCGACGGCGGACAGGTCTGGGTGTCTCGGTGACCACCACTCCAGAATAGAAAGACTTGCCTTTCTTAGCAAGCGGTCCTATCGTGCTTAGAAAGTTAAACATTTCTTAGGAGAGGATGGGAGACGGGGCGATGTCCGAGACCACGAACCCGAACCAGGCGCCAGAGCCGACGGACCCGACGGACCCGACGGAGCCGACCGACCCGACGGAGCCAACCGGCCCGACCGTGCTGATCGCCGGGGCCGGCCCGACCGGTCTGACCCTGGCCGTGGAACTGGCCCGCAGCGGCGTCTCCTTCCGGCTGATCGAGGCCGCCCCCGGCCCGCAGCCCGGCTCGCGCGGCAAGGGCATCCAGCCGCGCACCCTGGAGATCTTCGGCGACCTCGGCCTGGCCGACCGGGAGATCGCCCACGGCCAGCTGGCGATGCCGCTGGTCATGACCGCTCCCGATGGCCAGGTGACGGTGGGCGGGGCCGAGCCCGAGGAGCTGAGGAACCGCCCCGACATCCCGTACACGACCAGCCTGATCACACCCGAATGGCGGACCGAGGAGGCGCTGCGGCTGCGCTCGGCCGACCTCGGCGGCGCGGTCGAGTTCGGCACCACGCTCGACAGCTTCAAGCAGACCGGCGAGGCCGTGTCGGCGGTGCTGATCAAGGACGGCCAGCCCGAGACGGTCACCGCCCGCTGGCTGATCGGCTGCGACGGCGGCCACAGCGTCGTCCGCCGCCGGACCGGTATCGACTTCGTGGGGGAGACCCACGATGAGATCCGGATGCTGGTCGCCGACGTCGCGGTCGACGGCCTCGACCGCGACGCCTGGCACCTGTGGCAGCACCCGGACGGCCTGTTCAGCCTGTGCCCGCTGCCCTCGACCGGCGTTTTCCAGTACCAGGCCCTCATCGGGCCCGGCGCGGACCCCGACCTCAGCCGGGCCCACCTGCAGGCCATCCTGGAGCGGCGGACCGGCCGGACCGATATCCGGCTGCACGAGCCGGAGTGGTCCTCGCTGTGGCGGGCCAACATCCGTCTGGTCGACCGCTACCGCGACGGCCAGGTGTTCCTGGCCGGCGACGCCGCCCACATCCACTCACCGGCCGGCGGCCAGGGCATGAACACCGGCATCCAGGACGCCCACAACCTGGGCTGGAAGGCGGCCGCGGTCGCCCGGGGGGCCTCGCCCGCGCTGCTCGACAGCTACGAAGCTGAGCGCCGGCCGGTCGCGGCCAGCGTGCTCGCGCTGTCCAACGCCCGCCTGGCCCAGACGCTCAAGCAGAACGAGATGCCGACCCGCCGCGACGCCAGCACGATCCAGCTCGGCGTGAACTACCGCGGCTCGGCCCTGGCCCGCGACGACCGCGACGAGACCGCCCCGCTCCGGGCCGGCGACCGCGCCCCCGACGCGACCCGGCTGCTGACCACCGATGGCGAGTACCGGCTGTTCGACCTGACCGGCGGTGGCCAATTCACGCTGCTGAGCTTCGGGCCCGCGCCGGCCGTCGAGGCCCCGGTGTCCGGCCTTCAGACGCTCCGGGTGGTGGGCCAGCCGGCCGCCCCTGGCGACATCGCTGACACCGCGGGCTACCTGGCCCGCGCCTACGCCGCGACCGGCCGGACCCTGGTCCTGATCCGTCCCGACGGCTACCTCGGGCTGATCTCCGACGCCGGCGACGCCGCGGCGGTCGCGGACTACCTGGCCGCCCTGGGCTGACCCACCGCAAAGATGACGATTCCCGGACAGGTGCATCCGGGACGGGTTTCCGTGCGAATCACCTCCTGAAGGCCCGCAGTGGTGCGGGCCGCATCCCGAGGAGATTCGCAATGCGTGGTTTTGTTACCCGATTGCTGAGTGCATCGGCCCTGACCGCGGCGGCGGCCGCGGGCGGTATAGCGGCCCTGGCCGGCCCGGCCGGCGCCCAGACGGCCCAGAGCGGCGACGCGGCGCTGACCGTGATCCACGGCGTGCCCGGCGTCACGGTGGACGTGTGCGCGGACGGCAAGGCGGCCATCTCCGGGTTCACCTTCAACAGCCAGAAGTCCCTGTCGCTGCCGGCCGGCACCTACTCGCTGGGCATCGTCAAGTCGGGCCAGTCCTGCACCTCGGCCAACTACCTGACCTCGGCCTCGGCCACGCTGTCCAGTGGTGAGAACGCCAGCGTCATCGCCTACCTGAACAGCTCGGGTAAGCCCGCGCTGGGCCTGTACCAGAACAGCCTGGCCGCGGTGCCGTCCGGCCAGGGCCGCCTGGTCCTCAGCCACAACGCCGACGCCCCGGCGGTCAAGGTCACCGCGGGCGGCACCGCCCTGGCCAGCAGCCTGGCCCCCGGCGACCAGGCCGCGGTGACCGTGCCGGCCAAGACCTACTCCGGCGTTGACGTCACCCCGGCCAGCGGTGGCGCGGCCGCCCTGTCCGGCGCGTCGGTTCCGGTCAAGGCCGGCGCCGACACCATCGTCTACGTGGTCGGCTCCGCGTCGGCCAAGTACTCGGCCATCGTGCAGACGGTCTCGCTGTCCGGCATGCCGGGCATGGTGGTGACCGGCACCAGCCCGGCCGCCACCCACCACGGCCTGCCGACCGGCCTGTTCGCCGCCCTGCTGGCGGTGGCCGCGGCCGGGGTCGCGTTCTCCGTCCG
>DASXJM010000232.1:0-3312 GCA_036497405.1 Streptosporangiaceae bacterium
GGGATCGCGCGCCAGAGCTGGCGCAAGGTGGTCAGGTCACTGGTGCTCCACAGCGCGACCCGGGGCCCGAGCCGGATGGTGTCCGCGGTCTCGTCCCAGATCAGCCAGCCGGCCTGGTCCAGGCGACGGAGCCCGGCCACCGCCGACCGGCGGTGCGCCAGCTCGTCGCGGGGTCCGGTCAGCTCGCCGAACACGCCCAGCACCGGGGCCGCGGGCACGGACGCCCCGGGCCAGATCGGGGCCAGCGGGTCGGTCCAGCAGCAGCGCAGGGCGGCGGCCAGCAGCCGGGCCGTGTCGTTCGGCTGCTCGAGCAGCGGGCTGGCCAGCCCCAGCTCGGCCAGCACCCGGGCGTCGGCGGCCTCGGGCACCTGCGGCACCAGCCAGCCGCCGTCGCCGGACGGCTCAGCCAGCCGCAGCATCCCCGCGGGCGCCGGGGTACCGGCCGGGATCCGGAGCGGGCCGGCCGCGCGGGCCCGGGCCCAGGCCAGGGCGGCGGCGTCGGGCCCGGTGCCGCCCGGTGCGGGATTGCCGGGAGCGGTGCTGCGGGTCATGACGCGTCCTGGTCGCGGGTCAGGCGGCCGGAGGTGACCCAGGCCGGGCTGGCGCCGGCGGTCACCTCCAGCCCTTCACCCCAGGTCAGCGAGTACGGCAGCTCCGGATCATGGTGCGCGGCGGTGAGCTGGGCCAGTATGCGGCGGCCCGCCTCCCAGTCGGGTGCCATCCGCATGACGTCCTCGATTTTTACCGAATGACGGTGGGCCAGGAGACCCTCCACCGTGCTCCTGATCGCGTCCTGATCGGTCACCGGGGCCGCCTCGGCGTCCGGGTCCGCGTCACCGGCGGCCCGGGGTGGTGGCATCCGGGTGGTGTCGGGCCGGCCGCCGCTCTCCACCGCCTCGGTCATCACCTGCGGGTCGAACCAGGGGGCCGGGGCGTCGAACACGAACGTGTCCAGCACCGCGCCCAGCCGTTCGGTGTCGGCGGTCCGGGCGAAGGTCCGCCATTCCTCGGCGGGCAGCAGGCCCAGCGCGCGCGTGGTGCCGGCCCGCTCGATGAGCCGGGCCGCGGCGGCGTCGATCGCGTCCCGGTAGGCGGCCAGGCCCGCCCGCAGCCACTGGCACTCGCGGTCCAGCCCCGGCCAGCGCTCCAGCACGGTGGTGTGCACGGCCTCGGCCCGGCTGATCAGCGCCTCGTTGCCCCACAGCAGCTGGGCGTTCTCGCGCAGCTGGGCCACGTCGGCGCCGAGCGACATGATCGACAGCTCGTTGGCGATGAGCCGGAACACCTGGGTCAGCCGCTCCACCGAGGACCGGCCGTCCGGCTCGGTGGCGGTGGGGGCGGAGACGTTCTCGTGCTCCATGGACAGCAGCTGGTGCAGTTCGGACTGGCCGCCGCGCTCAGCGATCCGGCGCAGGAACAGCAGCATGATGTAGGGGGCGAAGGCGGCCCGGTAATAGCGCTCGTTCGGCCGCTCGAACACCTTGCTGACCGCGCCGTAGCCCTTGAGCACCTCGAACCGGCGGCCGACCATGGCCTCGGGGAACTTGCGGCAGGCGTTGCGGACCTGCTCCTCGGTCAACCCCTCGCTGCCGGAGGCGGCGAAGGCGGACAGGATGGCCTCGTCCACGTCCAGCAGCTGCGGGGACAGGATCATCTTCTCGGACTCGCGGGCCAGCACCGCGAACGCCTGCCGGTAGACCCGCAGCACCGCGGCCTCGCCCGCCAGGTCGTCCAAGCCCTCCTGCACCCCCGGCCCCCGGCCGTCGTCCGCCACGTCCCCTCCCCTGTCAGCCGTCCTGCGCCAGACTCAAACCCCTGACGTTAGCGCGAACCACTGACAGCCGATGGGGGTTGGCGGGGTTAGCTGGGGCGCCTTCGGGGGGTGGCGCACCAGTGATCGAAGCAGGGGCGGCACATCTTGGTCAGCTGGTCGATGGCTGTGTAGGCGCCGCACCGGAAACAGTAACCGTCGTTCATGATCAGGCTTTCGAGGGTGTTTTTCGGTCCCTCGTACAGCGCGATTTCCGGTCAGGTATTCCGGAGGCCACCGCCGCTGATCTCACGGGTTTCGTCCTCCAGCCGAGCCCGGAGCAGGAGGGTGACCCAGGTCCGGTACGGCGACCGCGCGGGCCCGGTCAGCCCAGGGTGAAGGGGTCGCGGGTCTGGCCGCTGAGCTCGACCCAGACCGACTTGTTCTCGGTGTAGGCGTTGACCGCGTCCATGCCGTTCTCGCGGCCGAGGCCGGAGGCCTTGTACCCGCCGAACGGGACGTTGGGCGCGACCACCCGGTAGGCGTTGACCCACACCGTGCCCGCCTTGATCCGGGCCGCGACCCGGTGGGCGCGCCGGACGTCGTTGGTCCACACCGAGCCGGCCAGCCCGTAGGGGGTGTCGTTGGCCAGCTTGATCGCCTCGTCCTCGTCGGTGAACGTGTAGGCCGACAGCACCGGGCCGAACACCTCCTCCCGGACCACGGTGGAGGCCGGGCCGACCCCGGTCAGCACGGTCGGCTTGACGAAGTAGCCGCCCAGGCTGTCGGCGGCCGCGCCGCCGTAGGCCACGGTGGCGCCCTCGTCGACCGCGGTCTTCAGGTAGCCCAGCACCTTGCGGTACTGCGGGGCGTTGGCCACCGGGCCCATCTCGGTGTCCGGGGCGTTGGGGTCGCCGAGCCTGATCCGGGCGGCCCGGCCGGCGATCAGGCGCACCAGCTCGTCGTGCACGTCGGCGTGCACGATCAGACGGGACCCGGCCATGCAGGTCTGCCCGGTGGCCGCGAACACGCCCGCGATCACGCCGTTGGCGGCGGCCTCCAGATCGGCGTCGGCGAACACCACCTGGGGGGACTTGCCGCCCAGCTCCAGGGTGACCGGGTTGAGGTTCTCGGCGGCGGCGTGGGCCACGGCCCGGCCGGTCGCGGTCGACCCGGTGAAGGCCACCTTGTCCACGCCGGGGTGCCCGGCCAGCGCGGCCCCGGTCTCCCGGCTCTGGCCGGTGACCACGTTGATCACGCCGGGCGGGAAGCCCGCGTCCCCGATCAGTTCGGCGAACCCCAGGGTGGAGGCGGGCGCGTGCTCGGACGGCTTGATCACCACCGTGCAGCCGGCGGCCAGGGCCGGGGCCAGCTTCCAGGTCATCAGCAGCAGCGGGGAGTTCCAGGGCGTGATCGCGGCCACCACCCCGACCGGCTCCCGCCGGGTGTAGACGAGGTAGTTCGGGTTGGGCGACGGGATCTGGCGCCCCTCCAGCTTGTCGGCCAGGCCGGCGTAGTACTGGTACCAGCCGCCCAGCCCGTTGAGCTGGCCGATCATCTCC
>DASXJM010000233.1:0-6459 GCA_036497405.1 Streptosporangiaceae bacterium
CTCCTGGGACACCCCGGCCCAGCTGCTGGTCCCGCCCGCCGAGGCCGCTGCCCAGCTGCTCACCACCGGCGCCCGCGAACTGGTCCGGCCGTGCGAGGGCCCCACCTGCACGCTGTGGTTCTACGACCGGACCCGGTCCCACCGCCGCCGCTGGTGCTCGATGGCCACCTGCGGCAACCGGGCCAAGGCCCGCAACCACCGCCAGCGCGAGCACCAGGGCGGCGGCCGTGGCTGACCGCGGCACCGTGGTGGCCCTGCGCCGCTACCCGGTCAAGTCGATGCTGGGCGAGGACCTCACCGCCGTCCAGCTCACCCCCACCGGCCTGGAGGGGGACCGGTTCGCGGCCGTGATCGACACCGAGACCGGGAACGTGGCCACCGCCAAGCACCCGCGGCTGTGGCGGGGCCTGCTGGCCTTCGGCGCCGAGTGGAACAACGGCTCGCCCCGCATCCTGCTGCCCGGCGGCGATTCGGTGGCCGTGTCCGACGCCGCCGCGGCCCGGCTGCTGTCCGGCGCGCTGGACCGCGACGTCCGGCTGACCACGGTCCGCCCGGAGGAGGCCCTCATCGGCCGCCCCGACCCGGAAGACGTGATCGCGGCCGGCGACGACGCCGACGTCCCCTACCAGACGCTCCAGATCGGCGCGGGCACCCCCGGCACCAACTTCGTCGACTACGCCCCGGTGCACCTGATCACCACCGCCACCCTGGCCCACGTCGGCGAGGAGCTGATCCGCTACCGCCCCAACCTGGTCCTCGACCTGCCCGGGGTCGCGCCCTACGCCGAGAACGACTGGATGGGCCGCACGGTGGCCGTCGGCCCGGCCCGCCTGCGCATCATGATTCCCACCCCCCGCTGCGCGGTCCCCACCCTGGCCCACGGCGACCTCCCCCGCCGCACCAGCGCCGTCCGCACCCTGCTCACCCAGAACCGCATCCCCGTCGCCGACCTCGACATGGTCGCCCCCTGCCTCGGTGCCTACGCCCAGGTCGAAACCCCCGGCCCCCTCACCCTCGGCACCCCGGCCTCACTTCTCTGAAGCTGCGCCCATCACGGGGCCGCGCCTACTCGCGGTGGAGCGTGAGGGCCAGGCTGGGAACGACGAAGGACAGCAGAAAGACCGGGAGGATGCTCTTTCCGGTGCACCGGAAGGCGACGTTCTCGCCGTCAGTGGCGTCGAAGGACCTGATCCGGCTGGAGTTGCGGCCGCTGCGGACCCGCAGGGTGTGATGCCCCGACTCGATCGGCGTCTCGAACGTATCGTTCAGCTCGACCGACCCGGCGCGCTCCCCGTCGAGCACGACGTCGTACGGGTCGCGGCGGACCTCCGCTCCGATTGCTTTGTGCGTCAGCGTCAGCGTTGCGGACATTGTGATCTCCTCTTGGTTGTGCCGTACGAAACCAGCGAGCCCGGCTATTCCCAGCGGAAGAAGCGGCGGGCCAGGTAGCCGAACACCACGGCGTAGGCGGCCAGCACCAGCAGGGGCGCCGTCGGCGGGAACTGACCCTGCATCGAGTCCTGGATGGCCTCGACGGCCGCGCCCAGCGGGGTGTAGTCGCTGATGCCCTGGAGTACGCCGGGCATCAGCGCCCGCGGCAGCCACAACCCGGCGAAGAACATCAGCGGGAAGAAGGCCAGCCGCCCGATGACGCTGGCCGCGTTGGCGGTCGGGCTCAGCGCGGCGATCAGCAGGCCCAGCGGGAACAACCCGGCGATGGACAGCCCGCAGGCCACGGCCAGGCCGCCGGGACTGCCCGGGGCGGGCGCGCCGAAGGCCAGCACGCCGGCCCCCAGGATCACCCCGAAGCTGGCCAGCGCGACCGTGAGCTGGACCAGCGCCTGCGCGGCCAGCAGCCAGGACGGCGGGATCGGCGTGGTCGACAGCCGCCGCAGCACCCCCAGCTCGCGGTAGGAGGCCAGCGGCATGGGCAGCCCCATCAGGGCCAGCAGCGCGAACCCGAACACGATCAGCACCGGCAGGTAGGCGCCGAACAAGGTCAGCCCGCCCGCGCCCGGCACCGCCTGCCGGAACGACGGCAGCTTGCCGAAGATGATCAGCAGCGTCACCGGCACGGCCAGGCCGCCGATCAGGCCCACCGGCCGTCGCCAGGCCAGCCGGGCCTCGTTGAGCACGATCTGGCCGAAGGCAGCCCGCCGGGCTGGTTCCGGCCGCTGAGCCGGTTCCGGCTCCCGGGCGGTCCCGGTCCAGGCCAGCGAGGTCATGCCGCCACCCCATCCGGGCTGAGCGCGCGCCCGGTCAGCCGGACGAAGGCGTCTTCCAGGCTGGAGGAGTCGAGTTCGACGTCATGGGCGGTCACCCCGGCCCCGGCCAGGGTCAGGATCACCGCGTTGACCAGGTCGCCCTGCCCGCTGACCAGCACGTGCGGGCCCTCGTGCCGCACCTGCCGGACCTCGGGCAGCCGGGTCAGCAGCTCGTCGTCGAACCGGGCCGACGGCCGGAACCGCACGCTCTTCCCGCCCCGGGCCTGGGCGGTCAGCCCGGCCGGGGTGTTGAGGGCCACGACCTGCCCGGCGTCGATCAGGGCCACCCGGTCGCAGAGCCGCTCGGCTTCCTCCATGAAGTGGGTGACCAGGATGATCGTCACGCCCCGGTCGCGTACCCGCTCGATCAGCTCCCAGGCGTCCCGGCGGGCCCGGGGGTCCAGGCCGGTGGTCATCTCGTCCAGCACCGCGACCTGCGGGCGCCCGATCAGGGCCAGCGCCACCGACAGCCGCTGCCGCTGCCCGCCGGACAGCGACCGGTAGTAGTCGCGCCGCTTCCCGGCCAGGCCGAGCACCTCGACCAGGTCGCTGACGTCGGCCGGGTCGCGGTAGAAGGACCGGTACATATCGAGGATCTCGGCCACCCGGAGCTTGGCGGGCAGGGCCCCGGCCTGCAACTGCACGCCGACGATTTCGTGGACCCGGTCCCGGTCGGCCCGCGGGTCCAGCCCCAGCAGGCGGATCGTGCCCGAGTCCGGGGTCCGCAGCCCGATCGCGCACTCGACCGTGGTCGTCTTCCCGGCTCCGTTGGGCCCGAGCACCCCGAAGATCTCGCCCGCGGCCACCGTGAACGACACGTCGTCGACCGCGGCCACCGTTCCGTAGGTCTTGCGCAGATGACTGACGGACACCGCGGGTTCTGGTCCGCTCACAGCGGCCTCCTTATTAATGTGATATCACTATGCTAGATATTAACCAGCAGAGGCGTCAACCGGAGAGTGATGGCGATGAGCGTTCAGGAGCCAGTGGCCCAGGTGCTGCCGTCCCAGCCGATCACCGAGCGCGAGGGCTGGTCGGCCCCGGGCGTGCCGATCCTGGTCGCCAGCGTCGTGGCCGCACTGGCCGCCATCGCGCTGCTGGCCACCGGGATCGCGCTGAAGAGCGGCACCGGCACGGCGCTGATCGTGCTGGCCGCGCTGGTGTTCATCGCCGCCGGGCTGGCCTTTCGCGGGCTGACCCCGGTCGTGGGGGGCCAGGCCCGGGTCGTCCAGCTGTTCGGCCGCTACCGCGGCACCATCCGCCGGCCCGGCCTGCACTGGGTCAACCCGTTCGCCGAACGCCGCCGGGTGTCGACCCGGATCCGCAACCACGAGACCCCGATGGCCAAGGTCAATGACGCCGACGGCAACCCCATCGAGATCGCCGCCGTGGTGGTCTGGCAGGTCAAGGACACGGCCGAGGCGCTCTACTCAGTGGACGCCTTCGTGAAGTTCGTGGCCACCCAGACCGAGACCGCGGTCCGGCACATCGCCTCCAGTTACCCCTACACGACCGGGGACAGCGACGCGCTCTCCCTGCGCGAGAACGCCGACGAGATCACCGGCCGCCTGTCGGACGAGATCTCGGCCCGGGTCCAGGCGGCCGGGGTGACGATCATCGAGTCCCGGCTGACCCGGCTGTCCTACGCGGCCGAGATCGCCCAGGCCATGCTGCGCCAGCAGCAGGCCAACGCGGTGGTCGGGGCCCGGTACCGGATCGTCGAGGGCGCCGTCGGCATGGTCCAGCTGGCCCTGCAGCGGCTGGACGAGGAGAACGTGGTCGAGCTGGACGAGGAGCGCAAGGCCGCGATGGTGTCGAATCTGCTGGTGGTGCTGTGCAGTGAGCAAGCGACGCAGCAGGTGGTCAACACGGGCTCGCTCTACCAGTGACCGAACGCAAGAGCATCCTGCTCCGGCTGGATCCGGCCGTGCACGATGCCCTGGCCCGGTGGGCCGGGGACGAGCTGCGCAGCACCAACGCCCAGATCGAGTTCCTGCTCCGGCGCGCCCTAGCCGACGCCGGCCGGATGCCCGCTACCGCTGGGAAGATCCGTCGTCCCGGACGTCCCCGCCGTTCTGGGGACGAGGCCGGTGGGACGTAGGAACCGGTCCAGCAGATAGCCGAAGACCAGCGCGATCGTGGTCCAGATCAGCAGCTGGTTCAGCAGCGAGTACCAGCGGAACTTCCACAGCACGTCGGCGCTGAACCCGGGGTAGACGATCTGCCCGGGCGCGATGGTCTTGCCGCCCGCGTGCAGCGGCGTGGACAAGATGTTGGTGATCGCCTGCGGGGTCTCGGTGGCGGCCCGGGCGAAGCCGAACTGGCTGGCGTGGGCCACGTTGGCGTGCAGGTTGCCCAGCGACGGCAGCAGGCCGATCAGTACGCCGTACACGACCACGAACGCGATCGCCGACGCCACGATCGCCCCGGTCATCCCGAACCGCGGCGCCAGCCGCCGGGCGCCGAAGACGGCCAGGCCCAGCAGGATCAGCGAGCCGAACACCATGGTCAGGTAGAGCTGGGACCGGGTGCCGATGGTGAAGGAGTGCCCGATCGCGGGCGGGTTGGCCGGGTACTTCACGAACGGCAGCAGGTACACCCCGGCGAACCCGAAGGCGGCGATCATCCAGATCAGGTTGCGGGGCCGGACGTTGAACCGGCCGTGCATGACCAGATAAGACACAGCCACCAGGGCGCCCATCGCGGCCGAGAACGCGACGATCCCGCTGGCGGCGCCGATGGTGGACTGGATGGTCCGGGAGAAAATCTCCGGCCCGTCCGCCGCCACCGGCCGGCCCGCCGCCTTGTTCAGCAGGGCCAGCCAGCTGTCCCGGCCCGACTCATAGGCGATGGCCTGGTTGATGACGGGTTCGGCGAAGATGCGCGCGAACACGAACCCAAGCACGCCGGCGATCACACCGGCCAGCGCGCCCCGGCCGATGATGCGTATTTCCATGGTCGGTTACCGGCCCCGGCGTCAGTGGCAGGGGAAGCCGAGGAAGTGCCGCGAGTCGTGGACCCACTCGTGGATGACCATGGTCTTGCCGAACACCGAGGACATGCCCTCGTCGATCCCGACGAAGTAGTAGATGGCCACGGCCAGCAGCACGGTGATGCCCAGGATCAGCGCGATCCGGGTCCCGGACAGGGCCTCGGGTGAGACGGTGACCCTCGGCTTGGGATGGGTACCGGGGGCGGGGATGGTCGCCATGGGGGCGGAGCCTCCTTCAGGGATCGTGCGTCCCTGCTCGAAATCGGGTGGCATCGTGACGGCGAAGTGTCTGACTCACCGGCCTTGGGGGACCGGCTCACAGTGGCGCGACCGTGCTGGACTTGCACCAGCTTCCTCGCGCCATCACGCACCCCGGACGCTACGTGTGAGCAGGCACCCCGTCAACCCCCGAAGCGTCCGGTGGCGTCGAACCCGGCCACCCCGTCGACCAGCGTGGCCAGCACGCTGATCCCGGCGATGCGGTCGGGGCTGACCGCGGTCGGGTCCTCGGCCAGCACGGTCAGGTCGGCCAGGTAGCCGGGGGTGATCGTGCCCCGGCGCCGCTCGGCGTGGCTGGCGTAGGCCGAACCCCAGGTGTAGGCGCGCAGCGCCTCCTCGACGGTGATCGCCTCGCCGGCGTTGAACGGCGCCCCGGACCCGGTGCGCCGGTTGACCATGTCGTGCACGCCGAGCAGCGGGGCCCCGGCCGCCACCGGCCGGTCCGAGCTGCCGGTCAGGGTCAGCCCGGCGTCCAGCAGCGTCCGCTGCCGGTACAGCCAGGGGGCGCGGTCGGGCCCGATCGCGGCCAGGAAGCCGTCGCCCAGTTCGGTGGCGAAGTGGCCCTGGGGGACCGGGACCACGCCCAGCTCGGCGGCCCGGGCGACCTGGTCCGGGCGGACGATGGCGAAGTGCTCGATTCGGTGCCGGGTGTCCGGCCGCGGGTACCGCCGCTGGGCCTCGGCGTAGGCGTCCAGGGCCAGGTCGATGGCCCGGTCCCCGATCGCGTGCGCGGCCACCTGCCAGCCGGACCGGTGCGCGGCGATGATCGTGGCCGTCAGCTGCTCACCGTCGGCCTGCAGGTAGCCCCGGTCGCCGGGGGTGCCCGCGAAGTCGTCGCTCAGGGCCGCGGTCCGGCCGATCAGCGACCCGTCGGTGAAGATCTTCATCGCGCCGATCCGCAGCCAGTCGTCGCCCAGCCCGGTG
>DASXJM010000234.1:0-9861 GCA_036497405.1 Streptosporangiaceae bacterium
GCATCAAGCAGGTCGGATTGCGCGATCAGATGGTGGTGCGGCCGCCCAATGACGATGAGGTCCGGTTCTTTCAACTGCCGGATGACGGCTCAGTACCAGTAGTTGTAATTTTTCGGACCGGTTACGCTGACAGTCCGGAGGGGCCCACTCCATTCCGGGTGACCATTACGATCTATCCGGCCGACCGGAATCAGTTCGTCATCAATTCCGGCAAAGTTGGTAAGGTCCCGGCCGAGCCGATTGATTTCCTCGAAAGCTCAGCGTACGACGGCTTAGTGTAATTCGGCCACGCGACGGCAGGTCAGACGCTGGCGGCCACGCGGGTGGCGCTGATGGTGGCGCTGCCCAGGACGGTGTCGCCGTCATAGAGGACTGCCGTTTGGCCGGCGGCGACGCCCTTGGCGGGGGTGGTGAGGGTGATGTGCAGGTCGTCGCCGTCCAGATGGGCCTGGGCGGGATAGGTGGCGCCGTGGGCGCGGAGCTGGACGGAGCAGTCGCGGGGGGCGGTGAGGGGGGCGCAGCCGGTCCAGACCGAGTGCCGGGCGGTGATGTCGCGGACTTCGAGGTCGGCGGCGGTGCCGACGGTGACCGTGCGCGAGACGGGCTCGATGGAGAGGACGTAGCGGGGGCGGCCGTCGTCAGCGGGGCGGTCCAGGTGGAGGCCGCGGCGCTGGCCGATGGTGAAGGAGTAGGCGCCGTTGTGGGTACCGACCGTTTCACCGGCGGTGTCGACGATGGGGCCGGGGGCCTCGCCGAGGTGCTTGGCCAGGAAGCCCTGGGTGTTGCCGTCGGCGATGAAGCAGATGTCGTGGGAGTCCGGCTTGTCGGCGACGGCCAGGCCGCGGGCGCGGGCCTCCTCGCGGACCTCGGTCTTGGTGGTGTCGCCGAGGGGGAACATGGCGTGGGCCAGCTGGTCGCGGGTGAGGACGGCCAGCACGTAGGACTGGTCCTTGCCCATGTCGACGCTGCGGCGGAGGCGGCCGTCCTCGATGCGGGCATGGTGGCCGGTGCAGACCGCGTCGAAGCCGAGGGCCAGGGCCCGGTCCAGGACGGCGGCGAACTTGATCTTCTCGTTGCAGCGGACGCAGGGGTTGGGGGTGCGGCCCGCGGCGTACTCGGCCACGAAGTCCTCGACCACGTCGGCGTGGAACCGCTCGGCCATGTCCCAGACGTAGAACGGGATGCCGAGCACGTCGGCGGCGCGACGGGCGTCGCGGGCGTCCTCCAGGGTGCAGCAGCCGCGGGCACCGGTGCGGTACGAGCTGGGGTTGGCCGACAGCGCGAGATGGACCGCGGTCACGTCGTGGCCCGCGGCCACGGCCCGCGCGGCGGCGGTGGCCGAATCAACGCCGCCGGAGAGGGCGGCCAGCACGCGTAGAGAACTCATTGCCTTCGAGGGTATGCGGTTTTTGCGGGTGTGCGCGCTCAGCGGGAGGCGGCGCGGCGGCCGCGTTCGACGGCTTCGCCGATGACGGCGGCCACCGCGTTCACCTCTTCCTGGGTGGAGGTGTGGCCGAGGGAGAACCGCAACGAGCCGCGGGCCCGGTCCTCGTCGGCCCCCATGGCCAGCAGCACGTGGCTGGGCTGGGCCACCCCGGCGGTGCAGGCCGACCCGGTCGAGCAGGCGATGTCCTTGGCGTCCAGCAGCATGAGCAGGGCGTCGCCCTCGCAGCCGGGGAACGAGAAGTGGGCGTTGCCGGGCAGCCGGGACGGACCCGCGGGCGGCCCGTTCAGCACCACGCCCGGTACCGCGTCCAGGATCTGGCGGATGAGGTCGTCGCGCAGCACGGCCAGCCGCTTGGCTTCCGCCTCGCGCCGCTCGGCCGAGATGACCACGGCGGTGGCGAAGGCGCGGATGGCCGGGGCGTCCAGGGTCCCCGAGCGCACGTCGCGCTCCTGGCCGCCGCCGTGCAGGACCGGCACCGGCTCCACGCCCCGGCGGAGCAGCAGCGCGCCCACGCCGATGGGACCGCCCAGCTTGTGGCTGGTGATGGTGAGCGCGTCCGCGCCCGACTCGGCGAAGTCGACCGGTAGCTGGGCCGCGGCCTGCACTGCGTCGCTGTGGAACATAATCCCGTGGGCGTGCGCAGCTGCGGCCAGGTCCGCGATCGGCTGGACCGCGCCGACCTCGTTGTTGGCCCACATCACGCTGACCAGGGCCACGCCAGCCGGGTCGGCCTCGATGGCGGCGGTCAGCGCGGCCGGGGTGAGGATGCCCTCGCCGTCCACGTCCAGGTACTCGGCGTCGGCCCCTTCGTGGCTGTGCAGCCAGCGCACCGAGTCCAGCACCGCGTGGTGCTCGATCGAGCTGACCAGGACGCGGCGGCCCGCGTCCTGCCGGGCCCAGTACAGGCCCTTGATGGCCAGGTTGTCGGCCTCGGTGCCACCGCTGGTGAAGACCACCTCGCTCGGCCTGGTGTTCAGCACCTCGGCGATCTGCTCGCGGGACTCTTCCACCACGCGGCGGGCGCGGCGGCCCGCGTTGTGCAGAGACGACGGATTGCCAAGCTCAGCGAGCTCCTCGGTCATCACCTCGATGGCCTCGGGCAGCATCGGCGTGGTCGCCGCATGATCGAGGTAAATCACGAAATCAGCCTAGCGGGCCGTGGCGGTCACGCCGCCACGGCCCGCGACCGGTCTTCAGTTGCCGGACCGCTTCTGGATGTCTTCCATCAGCTGGGGGACCACGGTGAACAGGTCGCCGACCACGCCGTAATCGGCCAGCTCGAAGATCGGGGCTTCGGGGTCCTTGTTGACCGCGATGATCGTCTTCGAGGTCTGCATGCCGGCCCGGTGCTGGATGGCCCCGGAGATGCCGATGGCCATGTACAGCTGAGGCGAGACGGTGGTACCGGTCTGCCCGACCTGGAACTTGTGCGGATACCAGCCCGCGTCGGTCACCGCCCGGCTGGCGCCGACGGCGGCGCCGATCGAGTCGGCCAGCTTCTCGATGACCTCGAACCCTTCGGCCGATCCGACGCCGCGGCCACCGGAGACCACGATCGCGGCCTCGGCCAGTTCCGGCCGCTCCCCCGTCTCCTGGACGACCCGGTCGGTGACCTTGGCCCCCTTGGCCGCCTCGCTCACGGTGACGTCGACGTTCTGCAGGTCGGCCGTTGCCGGGGCGGGCTCGGCGGCCACCGAGTTGGGTCGCACGGTCACGATCGGGGTCCCGGTCCTGACCGCCGAGTGCACGACGGTGGCCCCGCCGAACACCGACTGCTCGGCGACGATCTTCCCATCGTGGGCGGCCACGCCGACCGCGTCGCAGAGCATGCCCGAGCTGGTCTTGACCGCGAGGCGGCCCGCCACCTCCTTATTCTGCCCGGTGGAGGCCATCAGCACCGCGGCCGGGGAGACCTGCTCGACCAGCTGGGCCAGGACGTCGGCCTCAGGCCCGGTCACGTAGTCGTTGACGTCGGCGCCGGTCGCGACGTAGACCTTGGTCGCGCCGAACTCGGCCAGCCGCGGCTGACCCTGCTCGGCACCGTTGCCGACCCACACCGCGGCGGGCTCACCGAACTGGCGAGCCAGCGTGAGCAGCTCGCCGGTGACCTTCTTGACCTCGCCGTCGGAGTGCTCGGCCAGGACCAGAACTTCTGCCATGCCGGTGCCTCCTAGATGAACTTCTGCGTGACGAGGAACTCAGCGACCTTGTTGCCGCCGTCCCCCTCGTCCTTGACGATGGTGCCGGCCTGGCGCGGCGGCCGTTCGGCGAAGTCGACGACCTCGGTCGAGGCGTTGGCCAGGCCCACCAGCGAGGTGTCGATGCCGGCGTCGGCGCAGCTCATCACCTGCATGGGCTTCTTCTTGGCCGCCATGATGCCCTTGAACGACGGGTACCGGGGCTCGTTGATCTTCTCGACCACGCTGATCACCGCGGGCAGCGCGCCCTCGACCGTCCAGTAGCCGTCCTCGGACTGGCGGTGGATCGTGATCGAGGTCCCGTCGGTCTCCACTTTGGAGGCCAGGGACAGCTGGGGCACGCCCAGCCGCTCGGCCAGCATGGCCGCCATCGAGCCCATCCGGGCGTCGGTCGACTCCGCGCCCAGCACGACCAGGTCGAAGCCGATCTGGCCCAGCACCTGGGCCAGCGCGTACGAGGTCTGCAGCACGTCCGACCCGGCCAGACTGTCGTCCAGCAGGTGCACGGCCTTGTCGGCACCCATGGACAACGCCTTGCGAATCGACTCGCTCGCCTTGTCCGGGCCCATGGTCAGCACCGTGACCTCGCTGCCGTCGTTCTTTTCCTTGATCTGCAGCGCTTCTTCGATGGCGTACTCGTCAAGCTCGTTGATGAGCCCGTCCACGGACTCTCGATCCAGCGTGGCGTCGCCGGGCTTCAGTTTGCGTTCGGCCCACGTGTCCGGGACCTGCTTCACGCAGACGACGATGTTCATGCGCGACGCCTACCTCCCTGGTCTGGGTTGTTCACATCTACCTACAGCCTGCCAAATGCCGACGGCTTCATGCCACGGGGCCCGGCTTGTCTTCGGTCACAGTGTATTACCGCTTAGTAACTTGAGGGTCAGTGGGCGGTGGGGTTGGCGCGTTCGGAGGCTTCGACGACGTTGGCCAGGAGCATGGCGCGGGTCATGGGGCCGACGCCGCCGGGCATGGGGGCGAGCCAGCCGGCCACTTCGACCACCGGAGGGGCCACGTCGCCGACCAGGCCGGCGTCGGTGCGGGTGATGCCGACGTCGAGGACGGCGGCGCCGGGCTTGACCATGTCCGGGGTGAGCAGGCCGGGGACGCCGGCCGCGACCACGACGATGTCGGCCTCCCGAGTGTGGGCGGCGAGGTCCTTGGTGCCGGTGTGGCACAGGGTCACGGTGGCGTTCTCGATGCGGCGGGTGAGCAGCAGGCCCAGCGACCGGCCCACGGTGATGCCGCGGCCGATCACGGTGACATCGGCGCCCGCAATCTCCACGCCATAGATCCGGAGCAGCTCCACGATGCCGCGCGGGGTGCAGGGCAGCGGGCCCCGCTCCATCAGCACCAAGCGACCCAGGTTCATCGGGTGCAGGCCGTCGGCGTCCTTGGCCGGGTCGATGCGCTCCAGCACCGGCTGAGCCTCCAGGCCGGCCGGCAGCGGCAGCTGGACGATGTAACCGGTGCAGGCGGGGTCGGCGTTGAGCTCGTCGACCACCGCTTCCACCTGCTCCTGGGTGGCATCGGCGGGCAGGTCGCGCCGGATGCTGGCCAGGCCGACCTCGGCGCAGTCGCGGTGCTTGCCGTTCACGTAGGCGCGGCTGCCGGGGTCGTCGCCGACCAGCACCGTGCCCAGGCCGGGCACGATGCCGCGCTCGGCCAGCCGGGCCACCCGTTCCTTGAGCGCGCTGCGGATCTCAGCCGCGGCCGCCTTGCCGTCCAGGATGTTCGCGGTCAATGAGGCCGTCCCTAGTGGTAGAAGTGCCGCAGGCCGGTGAAGTACAAGGTGATGCCCGCCTCGGCGCAGGCGTCGATGACGAGCTGGTCGCGGATGGATCCGCCCGGCTCCGCGATCGCGGTGACCCCGGCCTGGGCCAGGACCTCGATGTTGTCCGGGAACGGGAAGTAGGCGTCGCTGGCGCACACCGAGCCGATCGACCGGTCCCCGGCCCGGGACACGGCCAGGCGGCACGAGTCGACCCGGTTGACCTGGCCCATCCCGATGCCCACCGAAGCGCCGCCGGAGGCGAGCAGGATCGCGTTGGACTTCACGCTGCGGCAGGCGCGCCAGGCGAAGGCCAGGTCGGCCAGGGTCGGCTCGGCCAGGGCGACGCCGGTCTTCAGTTCCCAGTGGGCCGGGTCGTCGCCGGGCTGGTCGACCTGGTCGGTGGTCTGCACCAGCAGGCCGCCGCTGACCTGGCGCCACTCGGTCCTGGGCCCCCGATCCGGCGGCGGGCAGACCAGCAGCCGGATGTTCTTGGCCTTGCTCAGGATCTCCTGGGCCTCGGTCTCGTAGGCCGGGGCCACCACGACCTCGGTGAACACCTCGGCGATCTGCCGGGCCAGCTCCACCGTGACCGTGCCGTTGACCGCGATCACCCCGCCGAAGGCGGACTGCGGGTCGCAGGCGTTGGCCCTGCGGTGGGCCTCGGCCAGGTCGGCGCCGACCGCGATGCCGCACGGGTTGGAGTGCTTGATGATGGCGGCGCAGGGCGCGGCGAAGTCGTAGGCGGCGCGGCGGGCGGCGTCGGCGTCCACGTAGTTGTTGTAGGACATGGCCTTGCCGTGCAACTGCTCGGCAGTGGCGATCCCGCCGTCACCCGCCTCGGGACCGGCCGCGGCCCGGACGTAGAGGGCGGCCCGCTGGTGCGGGTTCTCGCCGTAACGCAGGATGTCGGAGCGGGACCAGGCGTCACCGATGAAGTCTGGCCAGCCGTTCTCGCGGGCGGGCTCGTCCGGCGCGTAGCTGCTGGCGAACCAGGACGCCACCGCGCTGTCGTAGCGGGCGGTGAGCGCGAACGCGCCCGCGGCCAGCCGCTGCCGCTGGGCCAGGGTGAAGCCCCCGCCGCGCAGCGCGGCCAGCACCTCGGCGTACTGCAGCGGGCTGGTGACCACGGCCACGTTGGCGTGGTTCTTGGCCGCGGCCCGGACCATGGCCGGCCCGCCGATGTCGATCTCCTCCACGCACTGCTCGGGCGGGGCCCCGCTGGCCACGGTGGACTCGAACGGGTAGAGGTTGGACACCAGCAGCTGGAACGGCTCGATGCCCAGCTCGTCCAGCTGGTTCTGGTGCTCGGGGCGGGTCAGGTCGGCCAGCAGCCCGGCGTGCACCTTCGGGTGCAGGGTCTTGACCCGGCCGTCCAGGGTTTCCGGGAACCCGGTCAGCTCCTCCACCTTGGTCACCGGGACGCCGGTCCCGGCGATGGCCCCGGCCGTGCTGCCGGTCGAGACGATCTCCACGCCGGCCTCGTGCAGGGCCCGGGCCAGTTCGTCCAGCCCGGTCTTGTCGTAGACGCTGACCAGCGCACGCTTGATCTCGATCGCGCTCAACTGCCGATCCTCACCTTCCTGCCGGAAACGGACCATCCCTCGCGAACCATCCGGCCCACGGTCTGCACGAGCAGGGCGCGCTCGGAGACCTTGATCCGTTCGTGCAGCGAGGCTTCGTCATCGTCGTCGTGCACCGGGACGCCGACCTGGGCCACCACGGGCCCGGCATCCACCCCCGCGTCCACGATGAGCACGGTGCACCCGGTCACCGTCACCCCGTAGTCCAGGGCATCCCTGACCCCGTGCATGCCGGGAAACGACGGTAGCAGCGCGGGGTGCGTGTTGACGCAGCGGCCACCGAACGTAGCCAGGAACGACGGCCCCACCAGCTTCATGAAGCCGGCCAGTACCACCAGGTCAGGCGCGTGGGCCCGGCAGGACTCGGTCAGCGCCGCGTCCCAGGCCGCGCGGTCCGGGTAGTCCTTGACCCGGTGCACGAACGTGCCGATGCCCGCCGCCGCGGCCCGGTCCAGGCCCGCGATGCCGCTCCGGTCGGCCCCGGCGGCCACGATCTCGGCCCCGAACTGCTCGTCGGCGCACGCATCGAGCAGAGCCTGCAGGTTCGTGCCCGCACCGGAAACCAGTACCACCAGGCGTGACCGCATGGGCCCTACCTTATTGGCAGAATGGGGAGCCTATGGCTCCACCACCCTCTCGTCCCCGTGGCACCGGCCGCCAGCAGCCCGCGTCCCCGCCCGACCCGGCCGTGCAGCAGCGCGCCTGGACGGCCATGGCCCTCGGCCTGCTCAGCCTGCTGGCGTTGTTCCTGGCCAGCGGGCTGCGGCACGCGGTCTACGTGGTGATCGCGACGCTGGTCATCGGGGGCCTGGCCGCCTGGCTGGGGGGCACCGCCATGTCCCGGGCCCGCAAAGGCCGGACCCGCCGGCCCGGCGGCGCGGTGGCCGGGATCGTCCTCGGCCTGCTCGGCCTGGCCTTCAGCGGGCTCACGCTGATCGTGTTCGCACTGTTCTGGAACCAGCTGTCGACCTACTGGAACTGCACCAGCGCGGCCAACACGGTCATCGCGCAGCAGTCCTGCCAGCACCAGCTGAGCCGGACGATCAGCAACGACTTCGGGCCGTTCTCGGCCAAGGGCTAATCGGGCTCGCGGTCTTCGGCCCACGGATCCAGGTAGATGCGGTGGCCGCCCGCGTCGTCGGTCTCGTCGACCACGGACGCCCCGGCCGGTTCCCGCGCGGGCGTCGGGGCGGCCGGGCGGACCGCGAAGAACTCGCCGAAGCGGAAGCCCGCCTCGGGATTCCGGCGCAGCATCCACCAGTTGGCCAGCCCGGCCGCGACGGCCGCGGTGACCCCCATCTCCAGGATGGCGACCAGGGCCACCTGCCAGCCGGACGGGCCGACCTCGGCCAGCCGGCCGTTGCCGAGCGGGCCGCCGGACAGGGCCGCCAGCAGCCCGACCACGGCCCCGGCGGCCGCGCCGGAGGCGAAGCCCCAGGCCGGGGCGGCCTCCAGCGTCGGGGTGGGCATGACCCGGACGGTCAGCACCCCGCCGGCCACCGCGGCCAGGTAGGGCACGGCCAGCACCAGCAGGGACAGCCAGGCCGGTACGTGCCCGGACGGCAGCGCGGCCAGCATGGGGAACGCGGGCAGCGAGCCCAGGGCGGCCCCGGTCGGGGCCACCACCGTGCCGGCCCCGAAGGCGAAACCGGGCCCCAGGCAGAAGGCGATAGCCCAGACCACGGCGTTGGGTATGTAGGCGATCTCGGTCAGGAGCAGCAGCAGCGACCCGATCGGGCCCGGGGACAGCGTGTCGGTGAGTGCGCGGAACTGGCCCAGATGCGCGATCAGCGACCCGATCGACAGGATCGACCCGACCGCGATGAGCAGGGCCAGCGTGGCCAGCGCGCCGATCGTGACCGAGCGGGAGCGGACCGGGAGCAGCCGGATCAGCCGCCGCCACGGGGCCAGCGCGTGCGCACCACCGAGTCCCCCGGCCACCGCCGCGACCAGGAACGGCTCCAGGACCGCCAGCGCCAGCGACGGCGTGGTCAGCGAGCTGCGGGCGGCCAGGGCCAGCGCGCCGGACAGCAGCGCGTAGGGCACGGCCAGGGCGAGGGTGGCGTAGCCGACGTGCCGCAGCCGGCCCACGTCGCCGGTCCGGACCACCCAGCGCCCGGCCCGCCACAGCAGCGCGCCCGGGATGAACAGCAGCCCCAGCGGCAGCATGCCGATGTGGCCGGCGCCGCGCAGGGTGAAGCCGACGTGGTGTGCGGCCAGCCAGATCGTGATGGCCACCCGGAGCACGCCGGGCAGGCCGTTGCCCAGGCCCGCGTGCGGGGCGGTGATCCAGCCGATGGCGACCACCGTGGTCAGCAGCGCGACCCCGGTCGCGCTGACCGCACCGGCCGCGATGGCGCCGGTGATGACCAGCGGCCGCCGGTAGGTTCCCGCGTCGGGTCCGGCCCCGTCCGCGGTGCGGGCACGGCCAGGAGCCTGCGGGGAAGCAGTCACGCCCCCATCCTGGCCAGGCCGGGAGGTGATCATGGGGAGGCGCGCCGGGCGAGGGTGACGGTGGGGGTGGCACAAGACAGCCGCGCCTCCCCCGAGCGGGGGGAGGCGCGGCCCGGGTCGAGTGGGGCTTACTGCTTGCGGAAGGCCTCGCGGGCCAGGACCGCGGTCTCGCTGGGGGTCTTGCCGACGCGGACGCCCGCCTTTTCCAGCGCTTCCTTCTTGGCCTGGGCCGTCCCGGCCGAACCGGAGATGATCGCGCCCGCGTGGCCCATGGTCTTGCCCTCGGGGGCGGTGAAGCCGGCCACGTAGCCGACGACCGGCTTGGTCACGTGCTCGGCGATGTAGTCGGCGGCCCGCTCCTCGGCGTCCCCGCCGATCTCGCCGATCATCACGATGGCGTCGGTCTCC
>DASXJM010000235.1:0-5775 GCA_036497405.1 Streptosporangiaceae bacterium
CGGGACCCGGCGCATGACCATCCGCCAGGCCATGGCCGACAGTTCCTGGGCCTCGTCCACGATCACGTGGCCGTAGGACCAGGTCCGGTCGGCGGCGGCCCGCTCGGCGGTGGTCAGCTCGGGACCCTCGTCCCGGTTGCGGCCGGCCAGCGCGGCCGCGTCGACCAGGCCCTGCCCGGCCAGGCCGGTCAGTTCCAGCACGCCCTGGGCGTACTCCTCTTCTTCCCGGCGCTCCCGCTCGGCCGCGCGGCGCAGCGCCCGGTCGGCGGAGTCATCGGCGCCCAGCAGCTCGGCCGCCTCGTCCAGGAGCGGAACGTCACTCACCGTCCAGACGCCGGGCTGGTGGGTACGAAGCAGTATCGACCTTTCAGCTGGGGAAAATCCTGACGCGGCCCGGCGGAGGGCACCTTCCTCCTCCAGCAGCGCGGTCAGCAGCCGCTGGGGGGTGAGGAACGGCCACAGGGCGTCGAGGGCGGACCGGACCACGTCCTCATCCCACAGCCGGGCCCGCACGTAGGGAAGGTCCTCGGCGTCGAGGCTGCGGCCGAGCTCGGCCGCTTCGGCCCGGGCGATGGCGTCGAGCATCTCGGTGACGAACAGTTTGCGGGCCACGTTGTGGGGCCGGCGCATGCCCCGGGCGCGGATGCGGGCCCGTTCGACCAGGTCGGAGGCGACGGTGATGGACACCCCGTCGACCCGGAGATCCAGGTCACGGCGGGGCGCCCGCTGCTGGTCCCGGACCGCGGCCCGGAGCAGCTTGACCATGCGCACGTCACCCTTGATGACGGCGGCGGCCGGGTCCTCGGGGGCGGTGGCGCGGACGCCGGGGAACAGCTCGCCCAGCGAGGACAGCACCACGTCGGTCTCGCCCAGCGACGGCAGCACCTGGCTGATGTAGCGCAGGAACGTCGAGTTCGGCCCGATGATGAGCACGCCGCGGCGTTCCAGCGTGCGCCGGTGCGTGTAGAGCAGGTAGGCGGCCCGGTGCAGCGCGGCCACGGTCTTGCCGGTGCCGGGACCGCCCTGGACGACCAGCACCCCGCCCAGCGAGGAGCGGATGACCCGGTCCTGCTCGGCCTGGATGGTAGCGACCACGTCGCTCATCCGGCCGGTCCGGCCCCGGCGCACGGTGGCCAGCAGCATGGCCTCGCCGACCAGGCCGCGCCGGTCGTCCTCACTCATCCGGTCGAGGTCGAACACCTCGTCGTCCAGCCCGGTAACGGTGCGGCCGCGGGTATAAAGGTGCCGCCGCCGGATCAGGCCCGCCGGGTCATTGGGCGTGGCCGCGTAAAAAGGGCGGGCGGCCGGGGCTCGCCAGTCAATGAGGACCGGCTCGTATTCGCCGTCGTGCAATCCGATACGGCCGATATAAAAGGTGCGGCTATCGGTGTCATCCATGCGCCCGAAGCACAGGCCGCGCTCCACCCCGTTCAGCTGGGACAGGCGTCGCGCCTGCTCAACGGCGGAAACCTCGCGCTCCATCCGGGCCGCGTAGGTGCCCCCGCCGCCCCGGCCGTGCACCTCGTCCAGCGCTTTCTCGCTGCGCGCCCGGGCCGCGTCGAGCAGGCCATACAGCATGGAAACGTAATCCTGCTCTTTCCGAATGGACTCGGAAAGGGCCGATTCGGTTTTACGGTCAGCCACTACCTGCGGTGCTTTCGATTGCTCAGTCAACGTCCCCGTGCCTCCGCTGGGCGAGCAAATAAGCATACCGGGTCCCGGTGTTGACCCTGGCCCAGCGGCCTGGCTAACGTTACCCGTCAGTAACAAACTGGCGCGCAGGTCCGGACTCGTCGCCAGGGACCCGATCTGTAAGGATGGAAGCAGACTGCTGCGGAGGAGTTAGCTTATGCCGGGCACCGATGGCGTTGAGATCACCGGCCCTTCCGGGGATCGCTACGACGAGATTCTGACTCCCGAGGCGCTGGGGCTGATCGCGGCCCTGCAGCGGGAGCTGGGCTCCCGGCGCGCGGAGTTGCTGGCCGCGCGGGAACGCAAGCAGGCCGAGATCATCGCGGGCGGGACCTTTGACTTCCTGCCCGAGACGGCCCAGATCCGGGAGGACACGGCCTGGCAGGTGGCGCCGCCCGCGCCCGGCCTGGCCGACCGGCGGGTGGAGATCACCGGGCCGACCGACAAGAAGATGACGATCAACGCGCTGAACTCCGGGGCCAAGGTGTGGCTGGCCGACTTCGAGGACGCCAGCTCGCCGCTGTGGGGCAACGTCATCACCGGGCAGCTCAACCTCAAGGACGCCCTGGACCGCAACATCGACTTCAGCCAGGGCGGCAAGGAGTACAAGCTCCGGCCCGACCACGAGCTGCCCACAATCGTGCCCCGGCCGCGGGGCTGGCACCTGGACGAGAAGCACATCCTGGTCGACGGCCAGCGGGCCTCCGGCAGCCTGGTCGACTTCGCGCTGTACATGGCCACCTCGGCGCAGCGGCAGCTGGACAAGGGCAAGGGACCGTACTTCTACCTGCCCAAGATGGAGAGCCACCTCGAGGCCCGGCTGTGGAACGACGCCTTCAACCTGGCCCAGGACCAGCTGGGCATCCTGCGCGGCACGATCCGGGCCACGGTGCTGATCGAGACGATCCCGGCCGCGTTCGAGATGGACGAGATCCTCTACGAGCTGCGGGACCACTCGGCCGGGCTGAACGCGGGCCGCTGGGACTACCTGTTCTCCATCATCAAGAAGTTCCGCACCCGCGGCCGCGAGTTCGTGCTGCCGGACCGGAACCAGGTCACCATGACCGCGCCGTTCATGCGGGCCTACACCGAGCTGCTGGTCAAGACCTGCCACCGGCGCGGCGCGCACGCCATCGGCGGGATGGCCGCGTTCATCCCCAGCCGCCGCGACCCCGAGGTCAACGAGGTGGCCCTGACCAAGGTGCGCGACGACAAGACCCGGGAGTCCCGGGACGGGTTCGACGGGTCCTGGGTGGCCCACCCGGACCTGGTGCCGGTGTGCCGGGAGGTGTTCGACGAGGTGCTGGGGTCCAAGCCCAACCAGCTCGGCCGGCTCCGCGATGAGGTCAGCGTGAGCGCCGCCGACCTGCTGGCGGTGAGCAAGACGCCGGGCACGATCACCGAGGCCGGGCTGCGCAACGACATCAGCGTGGGCCTGCAGTACCTGGCGTCCTGGCTGGCCGGCGGGGGCGCGGTGGCCATCTACAACCTGATGGAGGACGCGGCCACCGCCGAAATCGCCCGCTCCCAGGTCTGGCAGTGGCTGCACAACGACATCCTGCTCGAGGACGGGCCCAAGGTGACCCGGGACCGGGTCGAGGCCATCATCGACGAGGAACTGGTCAGCATCCGGGAGCAGCTCGGCGACGCCTTCGACGCCGAGCGCTTCGGCCAGGCCACGGCGCTGTTCACCGCGGTGGCGCTGGCCGACAACTACGCTGAGTTCCTGACCGTGCCGGCCTACGAACGCATGCCCTGATGGCCACCCCGCTGCCGGCCGCGCCAACGGGGGCGTGCGCGGCGCTGATCCCCTTGCTGGAGGAGATCTGCGGGGCTGACCAGGTGATTTCGGAACCGCGGGAGCTGCGGACCTATGAGTGCGACGGCCTGACCGCGCACCGGACCGCGCCCGCGCTGGTGGTGCTGCCCGACAGCGCCGAGCAGATCGCGGCCGTGGTCCGGGCCTGCGCCCAGGCCGGGGTGCCGTTCGTGGCCCGCGGCTCGGGCACCGGGCTGTCGGGCGGGGCGCTGCCGCGCAGCGACGGCGTCCTCATCGTCACCTCGCGGATGCGCCGGGTGCTGGAGGTGGATCCGCTCAGCCGCCGGGCCATCGTGGAGCCGGGCGTGACCAACCTGGCCGTGAGCAAGGCGGTCGAGCCGTACGGGTTCTTCTACGCGCCCGACCCGTCCAGCCAGGTGGTCTGCTCGGTGGGCGGCAACGTGGCCGAGAACTCGGGCGGCGCCCACTGCCTCAAGCACGGGTTCACCGTGCACCACGTCACCGGGCTGGAGATCGTCACCCCGGACGGGGAGCTGACCTGGCTGGGTGACGGCACCGGGGTCTCCCCCGGCTACGACCTGCTGGGCGCGTTCATGGGGTCCGAGGGCACGCTCGGCATCGCGACCAAGGTCGTGGTCAAGCTGACCCCGCTGCCGGAGCTGGTCCGGACCCTGCTGGCCGCGTTCGAGTCCACCAGCGCGGGCGGCACCGCGGTGTCGGAGATCATCGGGACCGGGATCGTCCCGGCCGCCATCGAGATGATGGACGCGCTGGCCATCGAGGCGGCCGAGGCGGCCGTGCACTGCAACTACCCGGCCGGGGCGGGCGCGGTCCTGGTGGTAGAGCTGGACGGGCCCGAATCCGAGGTCGAAGCCGAGGCCAGCGCGGTGCGGGAACTGTGCGAGCAGGCCGGGGCGGGCGAGATCCGCTCGGCCGACGACCCGGCCGACCGGGCCCGGATCTGGGCCGGCCGGAAGTCCGCGTTCGCGGCCGTGGGCCGGATCAGCCCGGCCTACATCGTGCAGGACGGGGTGGTGCCGCGCACCGCGCTGTCCGGCATCCTGGGCCGGATCGCCGAGCTGTCCAGCCAGCGCGAGGGGGTCCGGGTCGCCAACGTGTTCCACGCCGGCGACGGCAACCTGCACCCGCTGGTGCTGTTCGACGACCGGATCGACGGCGCGGGCGAAGCCGCCGAGGAGGTGTCCGGGCAGATCCTCGACCTGTGCATCGAGGCCGGGGGCTCCATCACCGGTGAGCACGGGGTCGGCGTGGACAAGGCCAGGTACATGCCGAAGATGTTCGGCGAGGACGACCTGGACACCATGCAGTTCCTGCGTTGCGCGTTCAACCCGCGCAACCTGTGCAACCCGGGCAAGGTGTTCCCCACCCCCCGGCTGTGCGGCGAGGTGCCACGAGTGCACCAAGCCCCCGCGGCCGGCGCCGCCGCCAGTGAGGTGGAGATCTTCTGATGACGGTGGCGCTTATTTTTTCGAAGGTTGGTTGGCCGGCGTGACCAGCGGCGCGGAGATCGCCGTCGCCCTGGCCGGGACGGGCGCGGTGGTCAGGCCGGCCGGTCCGCCCGACAGTGTCGGCGGCGTGGCCCCGTTGTGCGTCGCGTCCCCGGCCACCCTGGACCAGGCGGCCGGGGTGCTGGCCGCCGCGGCCGGGCTGGACATGGCGGTGGTGCCGCGGGGCAGCGGCCGGACCATCTCGTGGGGGCTGCCGCCCGCCCGTGGCGAGGTGATCGCCGACCTGAGCGGGATGACCCAGATCCTCGAGTACGCCGCCGGTGACCTGGTCGTGCGGGCCGAAGCCGGGGTCACCCTGGGCCAGCTGGCGGAAACCCTGGCCGAGAAGGGCCAGCGGCTGGCCCTGGACGGGCCGCCCGGGGACACGGTGGGCGGGGTGGTGGCCCGGAACAGCGCCGGGCCGCTGCGGCTGCGCTACGGAATGCCCCGCGACCTGCTGATCGGGATCACGATCGTGCGCGCCGACGGGCACCTGGCCAAGGCGGGCGGCAAGGTGGTCAAGAACGTGGCCGGCTACGACCTGGGCAAGCTGTTCGCCGGGTCGTTCGGCACGCTGGGGCTGATCGCCGAGGTGACGTTCCGGCTGCACCCGCGGCCCGACCTGAGCGCCTGGGTGACCGAGAAGTACCACGGCAGCGTGGCCGCGGCCGAGGCCGTGCTGGCCGCGGCGGCCTCCCCGCTGCAGCCGACCGCGGTGGAGCTGGACCGGCCCCGGGTCGGCGGCCCGCTGTCCGTGAGCACGCTGCTGGAAGGCACCCCCTCGGGGGTCAGCGC
>DASXJM010000236.1:0-2079 GCA_036497405.1 Streptosporangiaceae bacterium
CGGGCACGATCACCCCGGCCCCGGCCGCTCCGGTCGGTCCGGCCGCCGCACCCAGCTCACCGATCAGCCCGGCCACCCGGTCCAGCACGGCCTTGGCGGTGGCGTCCACGTCGCCATCCACCACCGGCGTCGGCACCGTCCGCGCGTCCCGCACCTGCCCGGCCCGGTCCACCAGCCCGGCCTTGATCCCGGTCCCGCCCACGTCGCAGGCGACCACCACCTGAGCGGCCGCCCCAGCCGGCAGACTCATCGTGCCCCGAGCACCACCGAGCGGGTCAGGTGCCGCGGCGTGTCCGGATTGAGGCCGCGGTCGCGGGCCCGCTCCAGGGCCAGCCGCTGGACCAGGACCAGGTCGGCCAGGGGGTCGCCGCCGTGCTGGACGAACCGGGCCCCGGTCGCTTCGACGTCCTCGCGCAGCCCGTCCGGCGCTTCGCCGAACATCCACGTCACCCGGCCCGGGGCCGCGATCGAGATCGGCCCGTGCCGGTACTCCATGGCCGGGTAGGACTCGGTCCAGCTCTGCGAGGCCTCCCGCATCTTGAGCGCGGCCTCGTTGGCCAGGCCGCAGGTCCAGCCCCGGCCCAGGAATGCGAACTGCTCGGCCGCGATCCACTCCGGCTCGATGGACCGGCCCAGCACCGCCTCACCATCGGCGATGGCCGCGGTCACGTCCTCGCCCAGGTGCGCGCGCAGCAGGATCAGCGCGGTGGTGGCGAACCGGGTCTGCACCACCGACTGCTCGTCGGCGAACGGCAGCGCCACCACCTGGTCGGCCCGCCCGGCCATGGGGGTGCCCGGGTCGCCGATGATGGCCACGGTCGGGGTCTGACCCCGCACCTGGTCCAGCAGCTCGAGCACCTCGGTGGTGGTGCCGGACCGGCTGATGGCCACCATCATGTCGTAGTCACGGGTGGCCATCGGGGCCTCGGAGGCGGCGAAGGCGTCGGTGACGCCCAGCCCGGCCGCCTCCCGCCGGGCCGCGTAGGCCTGGGCCATGAACCAGGAGGTGCCGCAGCCGACCACCGCGACCCGCTGGCCGGTGGCGGGCAGCACGCCGTCCAGGCCGGCCGCGAGCCGGACGGCTTCCCGCCAGGTGTCCGGCTGGCTGTCGATCTCCTGGGCCATGAACTCGGTGGAACTCACGTGCACCTCATGCTCTCGATGCGGGCAATGTTCAAAGAACGCGGGATCAGAAGAATGCGGGGGACAACAGCTCGCGGTGGGCGTCGAACAGCTCGTCGCACATGGCCACGGTCTGGGCCGTGGTCAGGGTGGCGGCGGTGTTCGGGTCCAGCAGGGCCGCCTGGTAGACGTGCTCCCGGGACTCCTCCAGCGCGGCCGCCACGGTCAGCTCGACCACGTTCAGGAACGTCCGGTTGAGCGCGGTCAGCTGGGGCGGCAGCGCCCCGACCGGCACCGGCTTGGCCCCGCCCGCGCCGACCAGGCACGGCACCTCGACGCAGCAGTCGTCGGGCAGGCTGCTGATCAGGCCGCCGTTGCGGATGTTCACGTGCAGCTCGGTCTCGGTCCCGGTCTCCAGCGCGTAGATGAATTCCGAGGCCAGCTCGGAGGTGGGCTCGAGGTCCAGCGGCGTGCCCGCGGCCAGGTCGCGCTCCCACGATTCCAGTTCGCGCAGGTTCTCCTCGGACCGCTCCAGGTAGTCCCCGACGAAGATCCGGTACTGCTCGATCTGGTCGTCGTGTCGCATGAACCAGGGGACGTACTCGGCCGAGTGCTCGCTGGACTCGGTCGGGAAGTACCCGAACCGGCGGAAGATCTCCACCCGGACCCGTCGCTGCAACTCGGGCGAGGAGTCGATGACCTCGGTCAGCTTGGGGTAGAGCGACTGCCCGTCCTGCTCGAACTTCAGCACGAACGCCTGGTGGTTGAAGCCTGCGGTCAGGAACTTGACCCGGGCCGGGTCGGCCCCGGTCAGCTCGGTCAGGAACGCCTGGGTGTCCCGCACCGAGTGGCACAGCCCGTAGACCCGGCTGAAGCCGGTGCCCGCGTACACCGACCACGGCAGCATGGCCATGGGGTTGCTGTAGCTGAGCAGGTAGGCGTCCGGGCAGACCTGCT
>DASXJM010000237.1:0-3854 GCA_036497405.1 Streptosporangiaceae bacterium
CCCAGCGCGCCGAACACCCCGGTGATGTCGCGCATGCTGACCACGCCGAGCAGTTCGCCGGCCTGGAGCACCGGCAGGTGCCGGATCCAGCGGGCCGCCATCTCGCGCGCGGCCACGTGCAGCGGCATGTCCGGCGACACCGTGAACACGTCGACGGTCATGGCTTCGTCGACCGTGGCCCGGTCCGGGTCGGCCCCCAGCGCCACCGCCCTGAGCACGTCCCGCTCGGTGATGATCCCGGTCAGGCGCCCGTCCTGGGTGACCAGGAGCGAGCCGGTCTGTTCCCGCCACATCCGCTCGGCGGCGGTGCGGAGGTTATCGGTCGGCGTGTCGGTGATCGTCGCCTCTGTCATCACGTCCCGGACCTGCACGCGCGCCACGCTCCTCCTGCCGCTCTGATCGGCCTCCCCAGCCTACGATGCCGCCCGGCCCGGCTGGCGGGGAGCCACCCGCGCCCGGACCCGCCGGTTTTGTCCGCCCCTTGACGCCGCCGCTCGCCAGATGTTAAGGATTTTCCTATTCGTCGTTCTATGTGCAAGTTAGTCACGGCCAGATAAACGAAGGCCAGCGGGGGCTGAGGAAGGGCGCAGCACATGGCTCGTTACGCATTTGGTCCCGTGGTGCGGCGCGCCACCGGGCCGGTCCTGGCGGTGCTCGCCCTGCTGGCGGCCCTGGCGACCGGCGCTCCGGCGTCGGCGGCGGCCGACCCGGCCAGTGCGGCCGCCCCGGCCAGCGCCACCGCCCTGACGCAGGCGTTCGCGGCCGCCCGGCACCTGCCCTCGTCGGCCATCGGCGGGGTCCGGGCCGGTTCGCTGCACGAAGGAACGGCGGCCGGCGCCGACTGGGCCCTGGCCAGTTTCGAGCCGTCGGCGGCCGGGAAGCTGGGGTTCGCCGCTGGGTTCGCTGATGGGGCCGCCACCGGCGTCTTCCGGCAGACCGGGGGAGTGTGGCACCTGGTCCGGACCGGGCCCTACGGCTGCGGGGCCGGGCTGCCCGCCCGCCTCAAGCAGGCCTGGGGCCTGGCCGACCCGGCCAGCTGCTCGGCCTCGGCCTCCACCGGCCACGCCGCCGCCCAGCAAGCGCTGAGCGCCAAGCCCGCCGGCGGCACCAGCATCGCGCAGACCGTCGCCCGCGTCGCCCTCCAGCAGGTCGGGGTGGCCACCGCCCCGGCCGAGACCAGCTTCAGCGGCGTCGACTGCAATCCGTTCAGCACGATGGTGGCCGGGTTCTCCTCCAACGCCGACGGCTGCGGCTACGACCAGCACTTCAAGGTCGAGGACCAGAACGAAGAGTGGTGCGCCGACTTCAACAAGTGGGTCTGGCAGCAGGCCGGGGTCACCGCCGACATGGACACCCTGAACGCCGCAGCCAGTTCGTTCTACGCCTGGGGCCAGGACCAGGGTGAGACGCTGGCTCCCAGCCAGGGCACGCCCCAGGTGGGCGACTCAATCGCGTTCTTCGGGCCTGGCACGGTCAGCGCCGCCGCCTACGCCGACCACGTGGGCGTGGTCACCTCGGTGAACGCCGACGGCACCGTCAACATGGTCAACGGTGACTTCCTCGGCTCGGACGGGATCACCGTCGAGTACAACACCAACCTCGACCTGAGCACCTGGCCGGCCCGCGAGTGGGGCGCGGGCGAGCAGTGGGTCATCATCACCCCGCCCGCCAGCGCCCAGCCGCCGGTGCCGCACGCGGCCCTGGCCGGCCCGCACACCGCCGCCACCGGGCAGTCGGCCACGTTCCACGCCGCCGCCAGCGAGCCGGGCGGCTCGGTCAGCCAGTACTACTGGACGTTCGGGGACGGGCGTTCGGCCAACTCGACGGCCGGGGCCACGGTCAGCCACGTGTACCACGAGACCGGCACCTACACCGCGACGGTCACAGTCACCTCCAGCCGGGGCACGATTCGCACCCTGACCTGGGACGTGGCTGTCAGCGGCGCGTCCTCGGCCGCGGCCGGGGTGCCCTCGAACGCGGTCTGGTACGCCACCGCGCCCGTGGACGAGTACCTGTTCACCCACTCGGGGAGCGGCCTGGCCGCCGACCAGTGGGACGGCGCCAGCTGGCTGCAGGTCCCGGTGCCGGGGACGCCCGACGCCAGCGGCCCGGTCACCGCGCTCAGCTACCCGGACCCGGCGGCCAGCGACGCCATGACCCCGCACGCCTACTACCGCGCCACCGACGGCGCCCTGGCCCAGACCTACCTGGGCGCGTCCGGCTGGGTCACCCAGAAACTACCGGGCCAGCCCGCGGCGGGCAGTGCGATCACGGCCGCGTACACGGGCGGCCAGCCCGCGGTGTTCTACGCCAACGCCGGCGGCCACCCGGCCGAGACGGCCGCGGGAACCAGCGGCTGGACCGCCACCACCCTGCCTGGCACCGCGGTCCGGCCCGCGTCGCTCACCCTGGCCGCCACGGCCGGCGGCCCGGTGCTCGCGGCCACCACCACCGGCGGCGCCCTGCAGGTCACCGCGGCGTCCGGGGCGCACTGGAGCAGCGCCACCCTGCCGGTGCACCCGGCGGGTAGCTCGCTGGCCGCCCTGACCACGGCCGCGGGCCAGCCCCGGGTGGCCTTCACCAGCCCCAGTGGCGGCCTGGCCACCGCGACCCGGGCCAACGGGAACCGCTGGACCGTGGCCAGCCTGCCCGGGCGGGCCACCCCCGGCAGCCCGCTGGCCGCGACCAGCTACCTGATCCCGGGTCCGGCCGTGCCGGGCACCCCGCCGGCCAGCTCCGTCCTGCCCGGCTCGGAGCCCCCGGGTTCGCTGCCGGAGGGCACGATCGGCGACACCACCGGCCCGGAGGTCTTCTACCTCAGCGCCGGCCACCCCGCCATGGACTACTCGGCCACAACCGGCGGCTGGCAGACCGCCACCCTGCCCGGGACGGCCAGCGGCCTGGCCGGCGCCGACGCCTACCTGCTGCCGGGCCTGCCCTCGCAGCTGTTCTTCCCGGCCTCCGGCGGCGGCCTGCAGGCCGACAGCACCGGCTCCAGTGCCGACCCGTCCGGTGCCTGGTCGAACGCGTCGCTGCCGGCTGCGCCCGCGACCATGGCCGACCGGGTCGTGCTGTACGCGGCCACCGCCGCCGACGCGGCCACCGCCCAGGCCGCGGCCAGCGCGGCCGGGCTGCCGGCCGGCCAGGTGACGCAGTCGTTCGCGACCGCCTGGGCCGACACGCTCAGCGGCAGCTACCTGGTGATCGCGGTCGGCGCGGCCGCCACCGGCGCACTCGACTACAACCAGTGCGGCTGGGCCAACCCCTCGACCGCGGTCGGCGGCTCGACGCCCTTCTACATCGTGGCCGGTCCGCTGGCCACGCTGCCGGGCGCCGACGCCTACGAGTCGGGCACGGCGTCGGCCGCCGCCCAGACCCAGGCCCGCACCACCGACCTGGCCTTCTACGCGCTGCACGGCTCGCTGCCGAGCGGGGTGACGTCCCCGCCCGCGGCGGCCGGACCGGTCCGGGCCTGCTCCGGCTCCCCGTCCTGACCCAGCTCCCCACCCCGAGTCAGCCACCGAGAGGACCGGGCATGACCAGCACCAGGATCCACGCCGCGACCGCCGCCGTGGCCGCGGTGGCCGCGGTGGCCGGGCTCACGGGCCTGGCCGGGCTGGCGGTGGCGGCCCCGGCCGGCTCGGCCCAGGTCCACTCGGCGGCTGCGGTCCACCGGGGGGCTCAGGCTCGCGGGGCGGCGCCCGGTCGTGCGGCAACGGGGGCCGCGACCGCGAGCGCCGTCCCGCCCGTCTGGCCCACTCCGCAGCAGGAGACGGCCCGGTCCGGCCACCTGACCCTGCCCGCCGCCGTGACCGAGGTGACCGGGACCGCAACCGACCCGGCCGCGCTGTCCG
>DASXJM010000238.1:0-11667 GCA_036497405.1 Streptosporangiaceae bacterium
GCGACGCCTACCAAGGGGAACGCGCATGAAGCTGAGCGCCCGGAACAAGATCCCGGCCACGATCACCGAGATCAAGAACGGCGAGGCCACCGCCAACGTGGTCATGGAAGCCTGCGGCACGCGCCTGGTCGCCTCGGTCACCGTCGAGGCCGTACGGGAGCTCGGCCTGAAAGAGGGCAGCCAGGTCACCGCGGTGGTCAAGGCCTCCGACGTGATCCTCGCCGTCGACTGAGATTGGCGGGCCGGGTCTGCAGGGGCTCACGGGCCGGGTGAGGTTCGCAGGACATGCCGATCTGGCGGCTGGCGGGATTGGCGGAGCTGGCGGGCTTCTTGAGGTTGTAGGGGTCAGGCGATCGCCCGACCTTCATGATCGATGTACGTTTACACCCCCTCTAGGGGGACCAAACGTACATCGATCATGGAAAACGGGGCTGGTGGGGCTGGTGCGCTTGGCGGGGCCGCAGGTAGCTGGGCTTCACGGGCCTGATGGGTTCAAGGGGTTAATGTGGCTCGCGGGGCCGGTGGGGTTGCGGGCGAGCCGGGTTCATGGGGCCTGGGGGTTTCGTGGGGCCCGGGGGGTTCGTGGGGCCCGGGGGTTCGTGGGGGCGGTTATTCGACGGTGAGGGTGTGGGCGACGGCGTTGCGGACGACGGTGGGGAGGTCGCCGGACTGCTGGTAGACGCGGCGCTGCTGGGTGGCGCCGTTGCCGCGGGCCATCAGGTCCTGGAGCAGGTCGGTGGTCAGGCCCGGGCGGTCGGAGGCGCGCTCGGCCTCGTCCAGGGCGTCGCCGATGTGCCGCAGCAGGGCCCGGAGCACATTCTCGGCCGGGGCGGCCTGGCCGGTGACCGGGTGGATGAGCTCGTCGTCCAGGCCGGACCGGCTGGCCCGCCAGTAGGCCAGGTTGAGGGTTTCCAGCCGGGCCGGGACCGGGGGCTTGCCCAGCCGCCACTCCCGGGCGGCCGTCTCGACCATGGCCCGGACCAGGGAGGCCAGCAGCACCGCGTCGTGCACCCGCAGGCAGACGTCGGCGACCCGGATCTCCACCGTGGGGAAGTGCCGCGACAGCCGGGCGTCGAAGTACACCATGCCCTCGTCGATCAGCGTGCCCGTGCTCAGCATGGCCTCGACGGTGGCGTGGTAGGTCTCGGGCGTGCCGAACAGCTCGGTCGGGCCGGACGACGGCCACCGGCCCCACACCTGCCGCCGGTAGCTGCAGTAGCCGGTGTCCCGGCCCTGCCAGAACGGCGAGTTGGCGGTCAGGGCCAGCAGCGGCGGCAGCCAGGGCCGGATCCGGTCCAGGACGGCCACGCCCTCCTCTTCGGACTCGATGCTGACGTGCACGTGACAGCCGCAGGTGAGCTGCTCCTGCGCGGTCATGGCGTACAGCTCGGCCATCCGCTCGTAGCGCTCGTCCAGGGAGACCGTGGGCTCGATGGGCAGCGGCGAGGTGGCCAGGGCGGCGACCTCGGCCCCGATCCGGTGCGCGGCCTGGCCGGCCGAAGCGCGGCGTTCGACCAGCTGTTCGGCCAGCTCGTCCAGGGAGGAGCAGGGGCGGGTGTCGGTCTCGATCATCTCCCGCTGCAGTTCGTGCACGGGCCGGTCGTCGGCCGGGTCATCGTCGGCCGGGACCTGGGCCTGAGCCTGGACCGGGGCGTCCCGGACCCCGACGCCGACACTCAGCGCCCCGCCCGGGGTGACCACGGCCGGCTCGGCCGTGGCAGCAGCAGGTGGGGGTGAGCCGTCGTCGTTGTCCGGCCGGGCGACCAGGTCGGCCAGGGCGACCGGAATCCCGCTGTCCACGTCGACCAGAAGCAGCTCTTCTTCGACCCCAAAGGTACGCACGCCTGCGGTATGCCCCCAGGCCGGGCCCAAAACATAACCAGATTGACCAGCCCGGACGAGGGTAGGACGCCAGGAGATGCGTATACTCGAATACATATTCGAATGGAGGCTTTCATGAGCAACGGACCTGTGGAGAAGGACCCGGAGGACTGGGCCACCGGCGACGAGCCGATGACCGGGCCGCAGGAGTCCTACCTGCACACGCTGGCTCACGACGCGGGCGAAGAAGTGCCCGAGAACCTGTCCAAGGCGGAGGCCTCGGAGCTGATCGACAAGCTGCAGGACCTCAGCCAGCGCCTCAAGCAGGCCTGACCGGGCTCGCCCGGCGTGGGCTGGGGCCGGTCCGGCCCGGGATGGGCCGGACCGGGGCGGCGGCGGGCCGGCACGGCCGAGGCGAGAAGATGGGCTTGACCCACGACACCGAGCCTCGGGAGTGCACTGATGCGGATCGCCAACGTGTCCGGCCGGCTGACCCTGCTGACCGACGACCGCCACGGCCTGGACGTGGCCGAGGCCAGTGGCGGGACCTTCGCGGCCGACCCGCAGGCGGTCTACGAGCGCTGGGACGAGTTCGCCGCCTGGGCCGGAGCCGCCCTCGGAGGTGACAGCGCCAGCGCCCGGGAGTTCAGCCCGGAGGACCTGGGGCCGCCCGCACCCCTCCCCCGGCAGGTGCTGGCCATTGGCCTCAACTACCGCAGCCACGCCGACGAGTCCGGGTTCGGCACCCCGGACACGGCGCCGCCGGTGTTCACCAAGTTCGCGTCCTGCCTGACCGGCCCGCGGGGCACGATCACGCTGCCGCCGGGCGGGCACACCGACTGGGAGGTCGAGCTGGTGGCGGTGATCGGCCGCCGCGGCCAGCACGTCCGCCCGGAGGACGCCTGGAGTCACGTGGCCGGGCTGGCCGTGGGCCAGGACCTGTCCGAGCGGATCAGCCAGCTGGCCGGGCCGGCTCCCCAGTTCAGCCTGGGCAAGTCGTTCGACGGGTTCGGGCCGATCGGGCCCTGGCTGGTGTCGACCGACGAGTTTGCCAACCCGGACGACCTTGAGCTGGGCTGCGCGATCAACGGGGAAGAGGTGCAGAAGGCCCGGACCAGCGACCTGCTGTTCAGCGTGCCCGCGCTGGTGGCTTCGCTGTCGCGGACGGTCACCCTGCTGCCCGGGGACGTGATCTTCACCGGGACGCCGGCCGGGGTCGGCATGGGCCGGGACCCGCAGCGCTGGCTGGCCCCCGGCGACGAGCTGGTGACCTGGATCGAAGGCATCGGCCAGCTGCGCCACCGGTTCGCGGCCGCGGGCTGACCGGGTCCGCCCGGGCGAGCGGAGCCAGCGACACCAGGCCACGGGAGAGGCGGGTATAGCCTTGCGTTTCCTGGACGGACCTGTCGCACTGCCAGTAACGGTACGAGGGAGAACGCATCCGTTATGTCGAATTCCTATGACGAGCCTGACGACCCCACCGGTCTGGACCAGGCCGATGAGATGACGATCGGCGCCGAGAACGACGGCGTCATCCCGGTCGAGGACTCGCTGGAAGGGGACCCCGGCGACGACGAGCTCGAGCCGGGGGTCATCCCGCCCGACGGCTGGTCGGCGTCGGACCGGTTCGGCACCACCGAGGCCGAAGAGGAGCAGGGCGAGTCCCTGGACCAGCACCTGGCCGAGGAGCGGCCGGACGTCGACCCCTACGCCGAGGCCGAAGCCGAGGACGAAGAGGCCAGCAGCGAGGGTGAGTACCTGGCCGAGACCGACGAGCCCGACCCGCGGGCCGGGCGGCTGGTCGCCGAGGACGAGGGCGCCCACCCGGACACCGAGTCCGACCTGGTCGCCGAGGACGTCGGCATCGACGCGGGCGCGGCCGGGGCCGAAGAGGCCGCCGTGCACGTCGAGAGCGAAGACGAAGCCGAGCGCCGCTACAACTGAGCGCCGCTGGGCCGGGTTACTCCGGGGCTGGTTCGGGCTGAGCCTGCCCGGCCAGGTCCTCGGCGGGGACGGCCGCTTCGGCCGGCTCTTCGGCGTGGGTGGGCTGGGGGGGTTCGCCGAGGAGGGCGCGGCCGCGGGCGACGCGGACGGCGGCGGACAGGGAAGCGATGTCGTAGGCGCCGTAGTGGCGCATGCCGTTGATGAAGAAGGTCGGGGTGCCGGAGACGCTGGACAGGTCGGCCGAGTCCACATCCTGGGCCACGTGGGCGGCCTGGGTGTGGTGGTGCAGGTCGGAGCGGAAGCGGTCCAGATCCAGGTCCAGCCGCCGGGCGTATTCGAGCAGGTCCCGGAGGGTCAGCGAGCCCTGGTGGTCCAGCAGCAGATCGTGCATGGTCCAGAACTCGCCCTGGACGCCGGCCGCCTCGGCGGCTTCGGCGGCCAGCTGGGCGTGCGGGTGCACGTCGGTCAGGGGCAGGTTCCGCCACACGTAGCGGACGTCGCCGAAGTCGCCCAGCAGTTCGCGCACGACCGGTTCGGCCTGGCCGCAGTAGGGGCACTCGAAGTCGCCGTACTCGACCATGGTCACCGGGGACTCGGCCGGGCCGCGGATGTGATCGCGGCCGGGGTCGACCGCGACGGCCAGGTCGGTGATGACGTCGGCGGTGCCCAGCAGGGCCAGCAGCTTCAGCCGCTTGGGCAGCTTGGCCACGACCTTGAACACCGCCCAGCTGAGCCCGGACGCGCACAGCACCGCCGACAGCACGCCGACCTTGGCCTCGGCCAGCGCGTCGCCGTGGAAGGCCAGCGAGGCGATCAGCAGCGAGACCGTGAAGCCGACCCCGGCGATGGCCCCGGTGCCGGCCACCGCCGCCCAGCCGATGGGCGGCCGGACCCGGCCCCGGCTCATCCAGCTCACCACGATGGCCCCGGCCCCGGTGCCGATCGGCTTGCCGACCACGTAGCCGACCAGGATGCCGAGGGTGATCGGGGAGGTGAACGCCTCGGCCAGGAAGTGGCCGGTGATGACCACGTCGATGTTGGCCAGGGCGAACAGCGGGACGATGACGTAGCTGGTCCAGGGGTGGAACCGGGCTTCCAGGGTGTCGTTGGGCGACAGCGCGGCCTGCACGCCCTCGGCCGCGGACCGGGCCAGCTCGGCGGTGGGCTGCTCGCGGAACAGCCGGAACAGGTCGGTGGCCTGCTCCAGGTCGGAGCGGGCGGCGGGCCGGGCGTAGGCCAGCAGACCCATGACCAGGCCCACCGTGACCGGGTCGAGCCCGGACTTGAACACCGCCACCCAGGCGGCCAGCCCGATCAGCAGGTGCAGGGCGCCGAAGCGGACGCCGCGGAACCGCAGCACGGCCTCGACGGCCAGCAGCGCGATGCCCACGATCAGCGGCATCACGTGCACCCGGCCGCTGTAGACCACGGCGATGACCACGATGCTGGCCAGGTCGTCGACGACCGAGAACGTGAGCAGGTAGGTCCGGACCCGGTCGGGCAGGCCCGGGCCGACCAGGGCCAGGGCGCCCAGCGCGAACGCGGTGTCGGTCGACATGGCCGTACCCCAGCCGTGCGCGGCCGGGCTCCCGGCCGTGAAGGCCAGGTAGAGCGCGATCGGCACGATCATCCCGCCCAGCCCGGCCGCCAGCGGCAGGGCCAGCCGGCTGCGCTCGCGCAGTTCGCCCATGTCGAACTCGCGCCGGGCCTCGACCGCCACGACCAGGAAGAAGAACGTCATCAGGCCGGAGTTGACCCAGCCGTGCAGGTCCTGGCTCAGGCTCATGGAGCCCAGGTGCACGGACAGCTCGGTGTGCCAGAACGAGGCGTAGGAGGAGGCGCTGATGTTCACCCACACCAGCGCGGCCACGGTCGCCCCGAGCAGGAACGCGGCGCTGCCGGTCTCGGTGCGCAGGAAGCGGCGCAGCGGCGTGACCTCCCGGGCCCAGAGGGTGGCCCCGATCTGCCGGACGGCCGGCTTCCGCGATTCCGTCATGGCACGAAGCTTAACTTTCGTCCCCGCCGGGAAAGATCTGTGGCAGACCCTCAGTGAGGAGGGAACGGGATGATCGGCAAACTGCTGAAGTTCGCGGCGCCCGCTGTCATCGGCGCGCTGGCCGCCCTGAGCTTCCCGGACGCCAAGCGCTACGTGGCCATCCGGCGGATCAGCTCAGGCCACCCGGAGGTCGTCCCGGCCGAGGGGGCGAGGGCCTACGCCAAGGACGCCGCGCACGCGGCCCCGGACGGCACCGGCGACTTCGACTCGGCCAAGCGCGGCGGTGGCCCGGTCACGACGCCCGAGCGCCTGCCCGGCGAGGCCCGGCGCTCGTTAGCGGCCTGACCGTGCCGGCCTGACCGCGCCGGCCTGACCGGCCCCCGGCGCCCCGCGGAAAGCGGGGGCGCGGGTCGACGACGCCCGCGGCCGGGACTCCAGCAGCGGCATGGCCCGCGGCCCGATCACGGTCGACAGCAGCACCGCGCTGGTGGACCGGGCCACCCAGGGTGAGGCGTTGAGCTGGAGCAGGATCTGCTGCAGGTCGGCGTTGGAGGCGGCCGCGACCCGGCACAGCACGTCGGCGGTCCCGGTGGTGGCGTAGGCCTCGAGCACGCCCGGGATCGAGGACAGGTCCTGATGCAGCTTGTCCAGAGACCCCTGGGCGATCTCCAGGGTGACGAAGGCCTGGACCCCGAAGCCGGCCGCGGCGATGTCGATCTCGGGCCCGTAACCGGTGATGACCCCGGCCCGTTCCATCCGTTCCAGCCGGGACTGCACGGTGGCCCGGGCCACCCGGATCAGCCGGGACAGTTCCAGCACGCCGGCCCGCGGGCGCTGCCGCATGGTGGTCAGCAGGGCCAGGTCGAGCGGATCGAGCACCGGGTCATCGGCCACGGCCATCTCCCAGGCAAAGAGCTAGGCAATCTGTATAGCTACTGTGGCATGGATCCGTTCAGATTGCCCAACCTGATCAGTCCTGAGCGGCCTGGTTGCGTAGATACCCGCGGCGGGGTTGTGATGGCCCCAACGGCCCCGTTCCTTCCCCTCCAACGGCGTAGGGGAGGGAGCGGAACCGGGACCACAACCCCATACGACGAGAGGTGCGACGATGACCATCGACCAAGCACTTACCGGGCAAGAACAGCTCGCGGACCTCGACGTGAACCAGCTCAAGCAGCTGGTGGGGCTGGTCGAGTACGACGCCGACCAGGACCCGTTCCCGGTCACCGGCTGGGACGCGGTGGTGTGGGCGGTCGGCAACGCCACCCAGGCCGCGCTGGTCTACCAGCTGGCCTACGGCATGGAACTGGTGGCCTACTCCGGCCCCGAGACCGGCCAGCGCGACCACCAGTCCTACGTGCTGCGCAGCGGCGCGGTCCGGTTCGTGCTCCAGGGCGCGGTCGACCCGGACAGCCCGGTCGCCGACCACCAGCGGCGGCACGGCGACGGCATCAGCGACATCGCGCTGGAAGTGCCCGACGTGGACCGGTGCGTCGAGCACGCCCGGGCCCAGGGCGCCACCGTGGTCGAGGAACCGCACGACGTCAGCGACGACTACGGCACGGTCCGGATGGCGGCCATCGCGGCCTACGGCGACACCCGGCACAGCCTGATCGACCGGTCCCGGTACCAGGGCCCCTACCTGCCCGGCTACGTGTACCGCAGCCAGGCTGGCCTGGTCCGCCCGGCCGGGGCCCCCAAGCGCTACTTCCAGGCCCTGGACCACGTGGTCGGCAACGTCGAGCTGGGTCACATGGACGAGTGGGTGGCCTTCTACAACAAGGTCATGGGCTTCGTGAACATGGCCGAGTTCGTGGGCGACGACATCGCCACCGAGTACTCGGCGCTGATGAGCAAGGTGGTGGCCAACGGCAACCACCGGGTCAAGTTCCCGCTCAACGAGCCCGCGGCCGGCAAGCGCAAGTCGCAGATCGACGAGTACCTGGAGTTCTACCGGGGCGCCGGGGCCCAGCACCTGGCCCTGGCCACCAACGACATCATCGCCACCGTGGACGGGCTGCGGGCCAACGGCGTGGAGTTCCTGGACACCCCGGACTCCTACTACACCGACCCGGAGCTGCGGGCCCGCATCGGCCACGTCCGGGTGCCCATCGACCAGCTGCAGTCCCGCGGCATCCTGGTCGACCGGGACGAGGACGGCTACCTGCTGCAGATCTTCGGCAAGCCGGTCGGGGACCGGCCCACGGTGTTCTTTGAGTTCATCGAGCGTCATGGTTCGCTGGGATTCGGCAAGGGCAACTTCCAGGCCCTGTTCGAGGCGATCGAGCGCGAACAGGAGAAGCGGGGGAACCTGTAATGGCCCACTACCGCGCGGTCGGCACCATCCCGCCCAAGCGCCACACCCAGCACCGCCAGCCGGACGGATCCCTCTACGCCGAGGAGCTGATGGGCGAGGAGGGGTTCAGCTCGGACTCCTCGCTGCTCTACCACACCGGGGTGCCGTCGGCCATCGTCGACGCGGTCACCTGGACCCCCGGCGACCTGGCCACCACGGCCAACCACCCGCTCAAGCCCCGGCACCTGCGGCTGCACGACCTGTTCCCGGGCGAGGACTGGAAGGCCATCGACCCGGTGACCGGGCGGCGGCTGGTGCTGGGCAACGCCGAGGTGCGCATCTCCTACGTGGCCGCGGGTGAGGCGTCGCCCCTGTACCGGAACGCGGCCGGCGACGAGTGCGTGTACGTCGAGGCGGGCCAGGGCACCGTGCAGACGACCTTCGGGGAACTGCCGGTCCGGGGCGGCGACTACGTGATCCTGCCCCGGTCCACCACCCAGCGCTGGGTCCCCGACGGCCACGAGCCGCTGCGCTGCTACGTGATCGAGGCCAACTCGCACATCGCCCCGCCCAAGCGCTACCTGTCCCGGTACGGGCAGTTCCTGGAGCACAGCCCGTACTGCGAGCGCGACCTGCACGGCCCGGCCGAGCCGCTGACCGAAACCGGCACCGACGTGCCGGTCCTGGTCAAGCACCGGTCGCGCGGTGAAATCGTGGGCACCCGCTACACCTACGCCAGCCACCCGTTCGACGTGGCGGGCTGGGACGGCTGCCTGTACCCGTACACGTTCAACGTCGAGGACTTCATGCCGATCACCGGCAAGGTCCACCAGCCGCCGCCGGTGCACCAGGTGTTCGAGGGGACGGGCTTCGTGATCTGCAACTTCGTCCCGCGCAAGGTCGACTACCACCCGCTGTCCATCCCGGTGCCGTACTACCACTCCAACGTGGACTCCGACGAAGTGATGTTCTACTGCGGCGGGGACTACGAGGCCCGCAAGGGCTCCGGGATCGGCCAGGGCTCGGTCAGCCTGCACCCGGGCGGGCACAGCCACGGGCCGCAGCCGGGCGCGGTCGCCCGCAGCCTGGGCGCGGAGTACTTCGACGAGCTGGCGGTCATGGTCGACACGTTCCGCCCGCTGGAGCTGGGCGAGGGCGGCACCGCCGCCGACGACGGCGGCTACGCCTGGACCTGGGCCTCCCGCCAGGCGTAACCCCTCCCGTCGATTGGCCTAGGCCACGGTGTCCCGTTCGGCGCGGGTCAGCACGTGGGCCAGCGGCGGCCGTTCCAGCAGCTCGACCAGGTGCTCGTCAAGCCGCAGGCCGTCGCCGGTGCCGACCGCGTGCAGGTAGACGTCGCGGCCGGGCAGGGCCAGCATCTCCGACGGGTCGTGGGCCACCGGGACGCGGCCGGCCAGTTCCACCCGGCGCCCCAGGGCCCGGAGCACGGCCGAGCTCATCCGGGTCAGGTCGAACAGCGGCTGGTGCCGGTTCTGCCGAGTCTCCAGGTCGACCTGGGCCATGGCCGACAGGCCGGCCGCCTTGAGCACGTCGACCAGCATGGCGATCTCGACCCCGTAGCCGGTGGCGAACGGGATGCTGGTCAGCAGCTCGCGGTGGGCGGCGAACTCCCCGGCCAGCGGCTGCACGAACCCGGTCAGCTCCGGGTAGAAGAAGTTGAGCAGCGGCTTGGCCATCAGCTCGGTGACCCGGCCGCCCCCGTCCACCACCGCCTGGCCGCCCGGCGGCCCGCCCGGCTGGCCGTCCTGGCTGAACGGGCGGCGGAACGCGGCCTTGCTGAACTGGATCCCGGGGTCGGTCAGCAGCGGCCCCAGCGTGCCGTAGACGAAGTGGTCGCGGAAGTCGGTCGAGTCGGTGTCGGCGAACATGACGATGTCGCCGCGGGCCACGGACAGGCCGCGCCACATGGCGTCGCCCTTGCCGTGGGCGCGCCCGTACTCGGGTAGCAGCTCGTTCTCGGAGTAGACCTCGGCGCCGTGCCGCCGGGCGATCTCGGCGGTGCCGTCGGGTGAATCGGCGTCGACCACCACCACCTGCTCGATCAGGCCGGTGCGGTCGTTCAGCCGGGCCACCGTGTCGAGGATGGGGCCGATGGTCTCGGCCGTGTTCCTGGTCGGCAGGACCAGGGTGGTGGTGAGCGGAAGCCGGTCCGCGCCGTCGAGGAGGCCGCGGAAGTCCTGATAGCGGAACGAGCGCTGCTCGAACCATTCCCAGACAGTAATTTCCATAGCTTGAGTACGACTTTCGTTCCGGCCCGCGATGGTGTCCTGCGGGGAGACTTGATCTGAACCGGTCCGGTTGACAGCAGATCCAGAGGTAAGTACGTCGCACTCCGCCCGTGCCGCCCGGTAAGGCCCCGACAAGCGGGCGGAAAGATCAGCTTATGCGGCGGCCGATTGATGTCAGGTGACCCCACGTTTCGGACAGGTTAAAACCCGGTGGCCAAGTGTCACGGGTGCCGGCCCCGGGAGGACCCGGGCGGCCTAGAGTTTCTTCTCGTGATCACAGTCATCGGCGAGGCCCTGGTCGACCTCGTGGTGTCCCCGGACTGGGGCTGCCACGCCGCGCCCGGCGGGGCGCCTGCCAACGTCGCCGTGGCCCTGGCCCGGCTCGGCCGGGACGTGTCGCTGCGGGCCCGGCTGTCCGGCGACGGCTTCGGGTCGATGATGCGCGAGCACCTGACCCGCAACGGCATCAGCCCGCGGGACTTCGTGGACGCGCGCGAGCAGACCACGCTGGCCATCGCCACCATCGGCGACGACGGGTCGGCCTCCTACGGCTTCTACGCGAGCGGCACCGCCGACTGGGGCTGGCGGCCCACCGACCTGGGGCCGCTGCCGGACGACGTGGAAGCCCTGTACCTGGGCTCACTGGCGGCCGCGCTGCCGCCGGGGGCGGCCTACATCGAGTCGTTCACCCAGCTGGTCCGGTCGGCGGGCAAGGTGGTGGTGGTCTACGACCCGAACCTGCGGCCGACCGCGACCCCGGACCGCAATGCCGAGCGCAGGCGGGTCGAACGCCAGCTGCGGCAGGTGCACGTGGTCAAGGCCAGCGCCGAGGACCTGAACTGGCTGTACCCGGACCAGAGCGTGCGCGAGGTCAGCCGCCGCTGGCAGCGCATCGGGCCCGACCTGGTCGTGGTGACCATGGGCGGCGACGGCGCGTTCGGGCTGGCCAAGGACGGCACCGAGCTGACCGTGCCGCCGGTGCCGGCCGAGGTGGTCGACACCATCGGGGCCGGGGACAGCTTCTCGGCCGGCCTGATCGACGCCATGGCCGCCGACGGTCTGCTGGGCCGGGACGGCATCGCGGCCCTGGCCGAACTGGACGCGGCCCGGCTGGCCCGGCTGCTGACCAGCGCCAGCATCGTGGCCGCCCTCACCGTGGAACGGCCCGGCGCCGACCCGCCGCGCAAGGCCGAGGTGCTGGAGCGGCTGGCCCAGCTGCGGGCCGACCTGGGTGGCCGCCCGGATCCGCGTGACCGCGGGGCCTAGAGGTCCGGGAACGGCTCGTTGAACTTGCGCTCGGAGAGCAGGGCCGGCGGCCCGATGATCTTGTTGTCGGGCGACCCGACCAGCTCGGTGTCCTT